>DATKKE010000028.1:0-2820 GCA_035543455.1 Methanoregulaceae archaeon | reverse complement strand
ATAAAGACATTACCAATAAGGGAAGAGCAAAAATGGGTTGCAAACCGCGTGGGTTATACCCTCGTTAAATCGCTGGATATGAGTGAAAGGATCCATGGGGCGATGATGTCCAGAGGTTTTAAGGGGGAGGTAAAACTCATGCACAATTACCATATACACAAGAGGGACTATGTGGCGTTCGTGGGCGTTTTATTTTTAAGCGTATTCATGACACTCCTTTCCCAGAATATTTTCAGGTTTTAAGGGGTGGGTCGCAATTATGGAGAACATATTTGAATTGCATAATGTATCCTACACGTACCTCCGCAAATTCGAGGCATTGAAGGATGTAAATTTATCAATAAAGACAGGAGAGCACGTCGCAATTCTCGGGGCAAACGGAAGCGGCAAATCGACGCTCCTTTCCATATTGAATGCCCTGAAATACCCCACAAGCGGTGAATTTTATGCATTCGGCAACCTCGTGAAAGAGGAAATCTTTGATTCACTTGAAGATAACGAATTCAGCAGGTATTTCCGGAAAAAAGTAGGCTTTGTTTTCCAGAACCCGGATGTCCAGCTATTCTCATCAACAGTATTCGACGAAATCGCATTCGGCCCGTTACAGCTCGATATGCCTCACGATGAGGTCAGGAAACGCACAAATGACGTAATGGATATGATCGGCATCTCGAATCTCAGGGACCGAAGCCCGCACACGCTCAGCGGAGGGGAGAAAAAGAAGGTCTCGATTGCCTCCGTCTTATCGGTCAATCCGGATATTCTGTTATTTGATGAACCGACTGCGGGACTTGACCCGCGAAGCCAGTCGTGGCTGACTAACCTGATACAGGAACTGGCAAAAGCCGGGAAGACAATTATCACCGCTACTCACGATCTCGAAGTTGTCGAACAGATCAGTACAAGGGCCGTCGTGTTCGGGGAAGATCACATGGTAAAAATAGATGATGAAAGCTCGAAGGTAATGAAGAACACTGAATTGCTGATATCGACCAACCTGATCCACAAGCATGTTCATCGTCATGGGGATATACTGCACGATCACCTCCACCCGCACAGCCGTGAACATAACCATGACCATGGGACTATTGTTTAGGTATTTTATAACCTGAATACTTTAATTGTAATCTCCTTCCCTTTTTCAAGTCCCGGATAAATTCGCTAATTTTTTTTAAAGATAGAACTGTTTATTCACAAGTATCTGGTTAGTTTCAAAAAAAATACCGCTGTTCTTAATGTCCTTTATCGTGTAAAACTTATCCGGAGAAGATGGTAATGGTAGTACTGACAACCGAGATCAGTGAGTCGCTGATCGGGACAAAGACCGTGTTCCTGGCGACATCATCGAAGAACCGTGTGCCAAACGTCGTCCCGATCGGGGCATTCAAGCTCCTCGACAGGGAAACCCTGCTCATATCGGACCAGTACTTCCACAAGACCCTGCAGAACATGGTGGAGAACCCGGTGGTGGCACTCTCCTGGTGGGGAGAGAAGGGCGGCTTCCAGATCAAGGGGCCGGTGACCATCCATACGAACGACGAGATCTTCCGGCAGGATGTGGCGTGGATGAAGGAAGTCAGACCCCAGCTCGCACCGAAGTCTGCGGTCATCATGAAGGTCGCCGAGGTTTACCACGTGAAGCCCGGCCCCGATGCCGGGAAGAAGATACTCTGACTAATTTCAATTGTATTAGGGATTCATATTTGGGGATTTAAACCTTCCAAGCCAAATTTTCTTTTTTCAATTAATCAACAGTCAACTGGGTGTTGTTAAAAATGTGTAATTTCAGGGATTTTTGGATTCTTCATTTCTCTTTGCCAGTGCCATTCCAAGCAGGTACATCACGACGATGCAGAGGACGACACCCACAACTGCCGATATATAATAACCTGCAGCAAGCCCGGAAAAAGCTTCAGACTGTCCAGGGAGACCATAATCCGGAAGGGGTGCATTCCACAAGGATGAAAGCTGATCAAGACCTGCAGGAATATAGCCGAGCATTTGTTGTATGTCATCGGTGCTCCATTCACCGTAAGCGGTTCCCTGTGCAAGCAGGCCCAGAGGAGCCAGGATTATAAGCACTCCAATGATTAGCAGATATATTTTGAGATTTTTATCGAATTCCATTAGTTTCATCTCCCTTATGCTGTTGCCGGTGGCATAGCCTCCAATTTTTTCTTCTCGGGAGGTACGTAATCGAATATTATCTCCGGACTGTTCCGCGTAATGTATACGAATGCAAGCAGGGTAATCAATGCTTCAATGAAACTGAACAGTGCCATGTGCTCGAATAACATTGCAGGGACCGTAACGTTCAGTCCATAGGGCATGTATATTGGTAATCCGGCAGCATCAGTATACATCAGGGGCTGGATTCCCATTTCAAAACCTGCAACACCCGCTGCCACTGAAATCCCACAATAGCCAGCGATTGCCGCAGCAATTATCCTTCTTGGGGACGTAATTTCAGAATTCCCGCTTATCCCTTTATAGATATAATAGGCCACAAACGGGATTACAACCGCCATGTTGAAACAATTCGCACCAATTGCGGTAATGCCTCCGTCGCCGAACAGGAATGCCTGGATAACGAGGGCGACCGATGTTGTAACAACTGCCACCCAGGGCCCGAGGATAATTCCCACCAGTGCACTGCCGACGGCATGTCCCGTACTGCCGCCCGGTATAGGCACATTGAACATCATAATGACGAATGAGAACGCCGCGGCAAGTGCAAGATACGGAACCTGTCGCGATTTCAAAGATTTCCGAACTTTTTGCCCCGCATAAATCCAGATCGGGATCATGATGATATACATC
>DATKKE010000027.1:0-21460 GCA_035543455.1 Methanoregulaceae archaeon | reverse complement strand
CAAGGAGATTAAACAAAAGGAATAAGGTGCACCGGTTCCGCGGGCGACGCCTGCCTGAATACCGCCTTAAGATCAAGGTGGCATCAATAGGGGCGATATTACAGGCAACCTATTGCGGGGGCGGTTGATCGGTACACCTAATTGTGATAATACATTCTTGATAAAAAGCTATCGAATCTAATCTGACACCTGTACGACAAGGGTCAGATTAAATCTCTTGTATTGAGGATATTTTCCAGATAAATCCGTTTTTACAGGTCTTTGATTGATTCAGGAACGGATATTGATTTTTTCTCTGATGAAATTCAATCTTATATATAAATATATGCAAATCATTAAATATACAAAACCCGTTTCCTGCCGGAGACCGCGGTCTTATTAGGAAACGGAAACTATTTAAAACGGTGTGATATCATCATGAGATTTCGGCAATATTCTCTTATTTTATCGGTGTTTACATGGTGCGCTTTAATTGGTATCGTTTGCGCAGCATCGGACTGCGGATGTGGCGGCCTTCCCGATTCCGGTCCTCCATCCGGGTGGTCTGATGCAGGAAATGCCGCCATGAGCAGCTATTCCGGATTTGGCGGATCAGGTGGAGGGACCGGAACCACTACCTCAGCTGATCAGGGAAGTCCGGGTGGAACCGATTCGGGTTTGGGAAGTTCCTCCGGCACCGGCTCTGGATCAGGAAATTCAGGATCTTCCGGAAGTGTATCGTCCGGCAGTTCGGCCGGAAGTTACTCTGACGAAGCCGTGAAACTGACTTCACTGGGTATTGATCTTTTCAGGCAGGGCGACTTTAACAAATCCCTGGACTCGTTAAACCGTTCTCTCACCCTGGACCCCTATTCGGAAAAGACGTGGACCGTGAAGGGAGACGTTCTTCTGGCCATGGACCGCGGAAACGAATCCCTGGCTGCATATACCCAGGCGCTTCACCTGGATCAGGCAGATCCGGTGATATACTCGAAAATAGGTGATGCCCAGATCAAAACGGGAGCATACAAAGCAGCCGTTGCGTCCTATGATCACGCCCTGGCACTCCAGCCCGATTTCCCGTCAGCAGCTGCGAACAGGACAATAGCTGTTGAGCTTGCCTCAGGTCTTGTTGCAATGCCTGCAACCACCGGACCCTCGCCAGCTGCTACCTATCTGATGGCGACGCGGACCAGTATCCCTGATGTGACAGGTACACACCCCTCTGATTCGACGGCGATCACGACACAGGCTTCCTTACCGGCAGCAGGGGTTCTTCCTGCTTTCGGAATTGTTATGATTTTCTTCCTTATCAAAAGAAGAAAGACCGGGAAGTAAGATTCGGTAACCTGCAATACCTGCAAATAAAATAACAATAATTTTCATGAGTGCCACCTCATATCCAGATGTCAGGTTGTAATCCGGAGGAACATGCCGGACGGGGGGCGGAAGGGTTGTGGCACCAGGATTAGGAGAATTTTTGAAGAAAAAACCTTTTTCCACCTACCTGCTGGTCACGTTTGTTATCGTTATTACCGGGGTGATTATAGGGATCACGGCATTTGATTATCTGATTGAAAAAGCCTCTTTTGAGCAAACATCCGATCTTCTTGGGATTCAGACCGAAGAAAACATTGCCGAGGCTTTGCAGCTCACCGATGCGGCCCTGAAATTATATGATAATACCCTTAACAGGCAGCTCCAGGACGATTTCATCCTGTTTATCAATGAATATAACAGGTCCGGGGGGGACCCGTCAAGGATGGACCTCGAAGGATTAAAGGAATACCTGGGTCCCGACATCGATCTTTACGTGATCAATGATTCCGGTGTGATCCAGTATTCCACCTATGCACCCGAGATCGGTCTTGATTTCAAGAATGTTCCCTATTTTTATGATTATCTTACATCGATCAGGAACTCCTCCGGCTTCTTTCCCGACAGGGTCGTACGTGAAACCGCAACAAATAAGTTAAGAAAATTTGCCTATATGCCGACACCCGATCACCGGTATGTCCTGGAACTAGGTCTTACCGGGGAATTATTGACTAAAGAGAGGAGCAGTCTCCAATACAAAGAAATAATCGACCGCATATCGTCTCATAACCCTTATCTTGAGCGGATCAGGATTTTTAACACTAAGGGATTTTTCATAAGTAATGATACTGTTCTGCCGGATCCGCAGGTCCAGGGTATCCTTGGGGAGGTTATCCGGAACAGGACTGGTATCCAGGTTTCCGATCCGGTAACAGGTAACATCGTCAAATATCTTTTTATCGATCTTAAAGATCCGGACTACGGGTCGGATACGAGTCTGATCGTAGAACTGACATATAACAGGTCCCTGTTACAGAATTCTCTTGATCACTTGCTGGTTTCCAGAATTATTATTGCCCTGATTGCTATTTTATTCTGCCTGGGGGCAGCTTTAATCCTCTCTAAATATCTTACGAAACCAATCGGTTCTATTGTGGAGGACGTGGATCGCATTGCGAAAGGCGACCTCGACTACCACATACGCCCGACAACAGGAATAGAGTTCGACCGGCTGACCATGAGTATCAATTCCATGGTCGTGACGTTAAAAGACATGATTCATAAACAACAGGAGGCTGAGTCCATCCTCCGATCCAGCGAGAAGCATTACCGGCACATATCAGAGTTGATTTCTGATTATGCTATTGGTGTGAAGATCGATCCCGACGGAACCTTCTCTCTGGACTGGGCAACGGGGGCTACCAGGCAGATATTCGGTTATTCTCCCATAGAATTGTTTAACGAGGGGAAATATTGGGACATTATACATCCGGAAGACCGGGAATTTGTATACAGGACCGGCCGCAGGCTTATGATGAATGAAAGTATCCAAATCGAGTTCCGGATTGTCACAAGATCGGGAGAGGTCAGATGGGTGAATAACCGCACACAGCCGGTATGGGATGAGAAGCAGAAAAAGCTGGTCGGATTTTATTCTGCAGGCCAGGACATTACCTCGAGAAAGCATGTCGAGGAGCAACTCCGGGAATTGAATGAACGACTCGAAGAGCGTGTTGCAGCAAGAACAGTCCAGCTCGAAGCCATCAACCGCGAACTTGAATCGTTCAGTTACATGGTTTCCCACGACCTCCGTGCGCCTCTCAGGTCGATAGACAGCTTTTCCCGGATAGTTGCGACCGAATATTCAGGGGATATCCCACCAGAAGGCCGGAAATACTTAAATCTTGTCACCGAAAATGTCGCCCAGATGCGAAAGCTGATCGAAGATCTGATCAATTTCTCCCATATGAGCCGGAAATCGTTAAAAACAGAGTTGGTATATCCACAGGACCTCATTCGCGAGTCTCTTGAAGATCTGCGGGAAGAACGGAAAAACAGGGATATCGAGATTATCACGGGTGATTTGCCTTCATTTACCGGTGATCCTGCAATGATGAAGCTGGTGTTTTTGAACCTGTTATCCAATGCATTGAAATTTACGAGAGGAAGGGAGCATGTAACGATAGAGATCGGTTCATTTACCAGGGATAAGGAGATTGTATATTTCATCCGGGATAACGGGACCGGATTCGATATGCACTACAGTCACCGATTATTCGGGGTATTCCAGCGTCTTCATTCAACAGAGGATTATGAAGGTACGGGTCTTGGACTCGCAATTGTCCAGAGAATTATCCACCGGCATGGCGGAAGAGTCTGGGCCGAAAGTGAAGTCGGTACCGGGGCGATTTTTTATTTTACAACGCGGGGGGAGGTAAGGTGAGATCTGAATGGGGCCACCTGACCCGGGGTTATGGGGAGGTTAAGGAATGACAACACCACTCAGGATGCTGATCCTCGAGGATCGGCCTTCTGATGCCGAACTAATCCTGCATGAGTTGAAAAAAGGGGGATACGACCCGATTTTTCGTCGTATGGACACGCGGGAGGATTTTATAGCCAATCTTAGCCCATCTCTCGAAATAATTATTGCCGATTATTCGATGCCTCAGTTCGATGCAATACAAGCGTTGAAGATCCTCCAGGGACAGGGTTTTGATATTCCTTTTATCGTTGTAACAGGGGCTATCGGGGACGAAATCGCCATCGAATGTATGAAGGAGGGAGCATCTGATTACCTCCTTAAAGATCGCCTGGCCAGACTTTCCATTGCTGTAACCCATGCACTGGAAGAAAAAAAGTTGCGCGATGAACAGAGAAGAGTTGAGCGGTCCTTAAAAAAATCAGAAGAAAAGTTCAGGACGTTATTCAATAATGCGAGTGACGGGATCATTATTCATGACATGGAAGCCAGGATCAGAGAAATAAACCAGGTGGTCTGCGACCACCTGGGATATTCCAGGGACGAACTCCTGCAGATGACAATCGCGGAGATAGAGACCCCTGATTATGCAGCGACGATGAAGGGAAAAATCAAAGAACTTCTCGCAAAACAACATGTTTTTTTTGAATCGGCCATTGTCCACCGTGATGGGACCGTTATCCCGATCGAACTTTCGAGTCGTTTGATCGAGTTTGAAGGAAACCAGGCCGTGCTCTCGATCATCAGGGATATTACCGTCAGGAAGAGAGCGGAAGAAGCATTAACACGGTTGAATGCGGAACTCGAAACCCGGGTCCTGGAAAGGACGAAAGCACTCCAGGAGGAGATATCCGAGAAGCACCGAGCAGAAAAGGATCTTCTTGAGAGCCGGAGAGCGCTGGGAACGCTTATGTCCAATCTTCCCGGGATTGCGTACCGATGCGGGAATCATCCCGACTGGCCAATGGAATTTGTCAGTGAGGGTTGTATCGCGATTACCGGATACAAACCAGAGGATTTTACCGGCAACCGGATCCTCTACGGGAGCCTGATCGTTCCCGAAGACCGTGACCATGTCTGGATAACCATACAGAAAGCGATCGATCAAAAAAAGCCATTTACTATTAATTACCGGATCAGGGATGCATCAGGAGAAGAAAAATGGCTCTGGGAACAGGGGTGCGGGATCTTTGATGAGACCGGAAGACTGCTGGCCCTCGAGGGCTTTATTGTGGACTCTACTGAACGAAAACGACGGGAGCTCGAGATAAAACAGAAAGCCCGGGAGCTTGGAGTTATTAATGATATCGTAACCATTATTTCGCCTACTCAGGCGTTTCCGATCATTTACCAGAAGAGTATGGATAAACTCCGGAAAATCCTTGATTTTGATATGGTTTCGATTTACCGCCTTAATCCACACCGTCGTTTATATGAATTGCAATATATGGCCGGGCATGCATTGCCCGATTCTGCGACTACAAAGATGCAGGTCATTTCCGCCGATAATGAAATCTTTTCTTCGGTAATACTACGTCATCTCGTGTATTTCGAAGGTAAGGACCTTCCATGTCATCTTAACGAGACCGGAATAACGAACATGGCTGCTGTTCCGGTCAGGACCGAATCACGGGTGATTGGAATATTGCTCGCAATGAGAAGCAATAATGTAAAAATCACAGAAAATGAACAAAGGCTTCTCGACGAACTCGGTAAACAGATTGGTGAAATTATTGAGGAAGCGACGCTGCACGCCGAGCTGAAAAGGCTTCACGAAGAATCCAACCTTTACCTTGATATTCTCGTCCACGACATAAATGACGCCAATACACGTTCATTGGGGTACACTGATATCCTGACGGAGATGCTCAACGGCAAAATGAAAGAATATGCCATGATCACTAAAAAGGGAATAGAACAGAGTATTGAGATTATCAGGAAAGTAACACTGATCCGTCGGATCCGGGAAAAAACAACTGACCTGGCACCGGTAAATCTGGACGCAGTAATCCAGACCGAAATTTTAAGAAATCGAAAAATTGCCATATTATATGAACCTTCAGGCGTATCGGTGTATGCTGATGACCTCCTTTCCGAAGTATTCGGTAACCTGATCAGCAACTCGGTAATTTACGGGGGTCCCTTCGTCACGATATGGATCAAGGTTGAATGTAACGGTGGAAAGGCAGATATTAATATCATCGATAACGGACCCGGAATCCCGGATGGTGCCAAATCACACTTGTTTACTCGGTCTCATCACGGGAATGTCGGGGGAAGCGGGAAAGGTCTTGGCCTGTATATTGTAAAAATGCTCATAGACCGGTATAGCGGGAAGATCAGGGTCAGGGACCGCGTAGAAAATGATTCTTCTCAGGGACTCGTAGTGAACCTCACCCTGAAGGCAGCACCCGATACGCCGGTTCGGGATGAAATTTCAGGCAACCACCACTAAAAGCCTTTGCAGTAAATAATACGCACTGTTAATCCCCCGGGGTAATCAGAATATCCCTGTTTCCTTTATTCTAAAAAGATGTGTATTGACCTCCAGATCACTAAGATCATGCCAGTTCTGGTAGGCTGCGGCTACGGCAAATGCAGGTCCTTTGACGAGATTGAGACATACTACGATGTCTGTTTCTGCACTGAGCAGCGTTGCAGCGGCAACAGATCCCGTTGGTATGGCGACGATCACCTGCCCGGGATCAAGGCGCCTCAATGATCGCACTGCAGCGAGCATCGTGTAACCCGAAGCGAGACCATCGTCGGTAATGATTACGGTCTTCCCGGTTACCCGGACGAGGGATTTCATATACCCTGAGTACAATGTCGTCCGGTCCCTGATGCTGTCGGCAGTCTTTTCAACGGCCCGGGTGATGTCGTCGTCGGACAGGGACAAACGATCGACAAGGGCCTGGTTAAGGTATACCGTTCCATCCCAGGTCATCGAACCGAATCCCGCTTCAGTATTCCATGGTATCTGGAGTTTTCTGACGACAAGCACAGTAAAAGGAAAGGATAATCCCGATGCGATCTCGACACCGACCGGTATACCTCCCGACGGGATTGCACATATAACGGCATTTTTGGGGGTTATTTCCCGTTGTATAAATTGGGCCAGTCGTTTTCCGGCGTCGCAACGATCGCGGAATACGCCGGATTTATTACGAAGGGCCGGATCCTCCAGGAGTTTTCCCATATTAATACCCACACTCCGAAGATCCCTGTCATTTCCCGGATTAATAAATATTATGTTCCCATTTTATGAGATAGCCGATGGAGCAGATCCCGACGGAGGAGGACTGGTCGTTCTCCTGACAGGAACTGATAAGAGAGAATACGGCAAATATCCCGGTGATTATTGATGAGATCCCTGAAATCCGTAATCCTCGCTGGGGGTGTGGGTACCAGGCTATGGCCCCTTTCCCGGACCCATTACCCGAAACAATTCCTTAAACTGGAGGGGAATTCACTCTTCCAGGAGACATATCTCCGGTCTCTGAAGTTATCTTCCCCGGATGAAATCCTTGTGGTCACGAATGAAGTCCACCAGTACCTCGTGAAGAGCCAGATTGAGGAACTCAGAGCAAATCCCTCCGACGACCAGATCTTAAAAGAGCCGGAGGGAAAAAATACGCTCCCGGCAATTACATGGGCTATGCATGAGATCCGGTCGAAGTTCGGGGAATCCGAAGTGGTGATTTTCCCAAGCGATCATAAGCTTGAGGAAACGGCAACCGAAGAAATTGCTGCTGCCACCGGGATCGGAGCCGATTATCTCGTTACATTTGGTATAAGGCCGACTCACCCTGACACCGGGTACGGGTATATTGCATCGGGGGAGGGGATCCCCCCGGGATATCTCGTCCACGAATTCAAAGAAAAACCCGACAGAATCACAGCGGAACATTATGTTAAATCCGGCTATCTTTGGAACAGCGGGATATTCCTCTTCTCAACAGGGAGATTTTTTTCCGAGATGCAGGAATACCAGCCGGAATTTCTTGAAGCATTCGAGGAAAATACACCCGACTATGACAGGCTGCCGCCCCTTTCCGTGGACTATGGGCTACTCGAGAAATCCTGTCATGTTGCAGTCGTCCCTCTCAAAGCCCGATGGACCGATCTCGGCACGTTCCAGGCCTGGTACGAATACCGCGATCATGACCTGCAGGGGAATTCAGGTGAGGCTGAATACCTTGATTCCGTCAATAATTTTGTTTACGCTCCCGGAAAAGAGGTAGCATTGATCGGTATATCCAATAGCGTCGTAGTAGATACGGGGGATGCCCTCCTTGTCGCGGAGACCGGCAAGAGCGGCAGGGTAAACGAGATAGTCAGACGGTACAAGGCAAAAGGAGACCCGATAGTTGACTACCCCCTCCAGGTCTACCGTCCTTGGGGGTCCTATGTGGAACTGGAACGATCGCGGTTTTTCCGGATAAAGAGGCTGACAGTAAAACCCGGTGAGCAGTTATCTCTCCAGAAACACCTCCACCGAAGTGAACACTGGATTGTAGTAAGCGGAATGGCGGATGTTCAGCTCGCCGGTAAAAAGATCCAGGTCCGGCGGGGGGAAAGCACCTATGTACCTGAAGGGATGAAACACAGGCTCGGGAATTCAGGGAAGATCCCCCTTGAGGTTATCGAAGTACAGATCGGAGAATATCTTGAGGAGGATGATATTATCCGTTTTAACGACCGCTATAACCGTCGGATAGAATGATCAGGGGCAGGAGTCCTGAATGTTCGAGAAATAATCCAACTGGTCGCAAATGATATCTTCCACGGTACATCGCGGTGAAAATCCAATATCCTGAACTTTTCGTATGTCGGCAAGGATTATCGGTACTTCAGACGGCCTGAACCTCGATGTGTCGAATCGTACTGGTACTATACCCTGGTCTGTATGGACGCGAATTCCTTCATCCCGAAGGGTATATTCAAGGTCTCCCGAGAGAAAGAGCTGGTCGAGCTTTGTCTTCTTGAATGTGATGCCGAACATCGGAGTATTATCGGGTTTTTGAGGATCCTGGACCTTCTTGTCCCCGTGGGACGATTCAATTGAACTGATCCGGTATCCTGACTTCTCAAGAGACATCAGGATGTACGAAAGAACCGATATCGTCCTCATGGTACCCAGATTGTAGACATCCCCATATCTTCCCCGGTTGGCGAGGATACAGTATCCTCTGACAATGTCATATACATGGGACCAGTCACGGAAGGAATTTACATTACCGATGACAATAGGCGAGCGGCCATGTGCACGTAAATCTGCGACCTGTCGTGTAATCACCGCGGTAACAAACAGAGGACCTCTTCCTGCTCCTTCATGGTTGAATGCCCTGGAAACAACTGTTTTCACACCATACGTGTGAAAATAATTACGCATAAGATGGTCTCCGAATACCTTGCTGACGGCATAAGGTGACATGGGCCTGAGAGGATTTGTCTCTTTGATCGGTACTTCCGGTATTTCGGGTTCAGGAAAAATACTGCCATATTTCTCTTTTAATTGTTCATATTGCTCCTGTGAGCTGAATACGAGTCCATATTCTTCCGATGAACCTGCAAATATCACCACCGGATCGTAACTGCTATTTCTGACGGCCTCGAGAAGATTATTTGTACCGAGGCAGTTTATCCTTGCAGTTTCAAGGGGATCTGAAAAGGATCTGGGAACGTAAGACTGGGCAGCAAGATGGAATATAAATTCAGGTTCGGAATATTTCAATGCATTTTCAAGACTCCCGTGATCTTCGAGGTCACCGGAAATGAATGTTGGAATGCAGTTACCGTCCTTTTTTTGTTCCTCTCCCGTCTCTGGTCCGGTTTTTTTATTCCTGACAAGACCGAAAACATGCGCTTTATAATCGAGAAGGTGCCGGGCGAGATATGACCCCACAAACCCCCCGGCCCCGGTTATCAACACATGTTTTCCTTCGAAGTTCGTAAATTCTCACCTTTCCGGGAGTTCGTTCCTATTAGGTTATCGCGGACAGTGTTATTGTTTTTGTTATATACCGGTACAGCAGAGTGCGATACAGTGTCATTGTGAGAACCTTCATGATGGAGAATCATGGAACATATGAATAGTTCAGTTGCCATATGAAAAGCAGGGAGCAACCGGTCATGGTTGTCCATGGGCCGGAAATTTTTGACAAGGGGTACGTGCGCAGACTTATCGATGCCATAAGACCCGGAAGAATTCTTGTTGCCGGAGTAATGGCCAGGACTGCGGCAGAGGAGTCCGGACTTCCCGTCGAGTATTCGGGGGTACGCCCGTCAGTTGCTATCCAGGAAACCGAAGGCAGGGTTTTTCTTGCAAATTATGGGAAAACACCCCTGTCAGGCAGGATTTTTGGGGAGATCATAGCGGAACGGCTCGGAAACAGGGGCCTTATCCAGGTAGAATGTTCAGACCACGTTATTTACCGGTGGAATGCAGGTGATAATCAATTTGCTAGGCGCCTCTGCGAGCTGACCGGTTACCGGCTGGAAAACGTCGTTACAGAGATCAGGGAGCAGGATCGAACATTAAGGACGATAAGGGGCTGCATTCCCGGTGAACCGGTTTTTGTCAATGGTACGGTCGTAGGATGTGCAACAGAAGGTACGGTACTCATCTCAATACATGAAGGTCACATTGCTCCCGTTTCGGGGATCCGCATAAAAGCCCACGGAATTGAAAAACTGGAACGCGGTGGACCGGTAGATCCTGAGAATGCATGGTGTAAGAGTGGTGTTGTGAGACGTCCCCGGCCCGCCCCCCGGACTGCTTTACAAATTAAAACCCGGTGGGGTCGTGTGATAGCCATTGATCATTGCGGCTTTGATGTATATCACTATCTCCGGGATGACGTATGCGGTATCCTTGCGATTGGTGATGACACTACAGCAGTTTGTGGCCACATTTGTGTGCATCTCGGTATACCGGTATTAGGGATAACTGATGGTGACGAGGATAACATTATTTGCGGGGAATATGCGCCGGGCTCTATAATTGTGCGTATTACCCGTGGGTCCGACGATGATGTCGGGCATGAGCTCAGTTCAGATTTGGTACATGGGCCGGTGGAATGGAACTCCTGGGTTATGTTACAGATCGGGCGGATAGGAGACCGGGGGAGGGTTGTCTACCCGGTAAACCATCTGTCCACGGAGCAGTGATTGAAAAAACAGTGTTCTTCCCGGCCCGGTCTTCATGCATGAACAGGCACAACCTGCCTCACTTATAATTTTCATCCGATGTTAAACCTTTTTTTGATTTCGACTGCCTCTCGTACCGTTCACGGAGACTTTCAAGTGTTTCTATCTCGCTGATATCCTTATCATCCCTTATCCGTACGAATCTTGGAAACCGAAGTGCGAACCCGGCGGGATAATTCGGGCTCTTCTGAAGCTCGGAATAACCCACCTCAAACACAAGCGAAGGTTCAAACCTGATCTCTTTTCCCAAGCTCGAGATTACACTGTCTTTTAGTAACGTGTACACTTCTGCAAGTTGTTCGTCTGAAAAGCCTGTTGCTACCTTCGACAACGTGATTAACTCCCCCTCATCCTGGCATGCAAGAAGGAAAGATCCGAAATAATGGGCCCTTTTTCCCTCTCCCCATTCGGCTCCGACGACGACCAGATCGAGAGTATCGACCTCAGGTTTGATCTTAACCCAGTTCTTTCCCCGTACGCCTGGGGTGTAAGGGGAAGAAACAACCTTGATCATGATACCTTCATGGCCGTTGTCCAGAGCTGCCTGGTAAAATTGTTCTACCTCGGATATATCGCCGCTTACGAGCTCGGGGGCGACGTGACCGGCCACAGCCTTTTCGAGATTTTTCCTCCTTTCATTTAGGGGAAGGTCAATCAGTGTTTCCCCGTCAAGATACAGGATATCAAATACTCTGGGTACCAGCTGGATCTCCCCGGTCATCTCCCCGACATCATGTTTTCTCCGGAATCTCCTGAGCACATTCTGGAACGGCAACGGTCTGCCATTTTTTATCGCTATCACCTCTCCGTCAAGGATCACATCGTGCACGGTAGCTGCATTGAGGAGTTCGATAACGTCAGGAAGGGCATTCGTGACGTCTTCAAGTTTCCGGGAGTACAGCCGGGTCGTTGTCCCGGACTTATGAAACTGGAACCTGTTCCCGTCGTATTTGTATTCTGCTGCGACTATTCCATTTTCATTGATCGCGGATGATATCGACCCTTGCTGTGCGAGCATCATGCGAACGGGGTGGAAGAGGGAAATATGCACATCACGAAGAGCCGGTTCCCCTTTTCGTGCAAGCTGAGCCACAAATCCTAAATCATTAAGCGCCTGGATTGCATGTTCCACGAGAGCCGAATCAACAGAAAAAGCCTTTGCCACCGCCTCCCGGATATTTCCTTCCCCGACCCCGATCCGAAGGTCTTCAAGCATGATACGTGCGAGGTACCTCCCTTCAGGAGGACTCGCATTGGCAAGGAGTTTCCGGACGATAAGTAATTTCTCGCGCTGCGAGTTTTTTCCGCTTATTGCGGCAATTTTTTCGAATTCGTGATATATTGCGACAATTTCAAGATCTTCCGAAAAAAAAGACGTCTGTTCCTTTCCTGCCAGCAGGAGTTCTACTGCAGCACCCGGGTCACCGGTTTTATTGACGGTCCCGATCACCGCTTCCTTAGTGGTTCCGACTACATAAGCAATTCCTTCAAACAGAAGGTTCGGCCCGATTCCAAGTTTCTGGGGGCTCCAGTCGGGAAAAATCCTTCCCATAATAAACCGGACAAAGACGGGGAGTTCCTCGTCGGATAGATCGGGGAGTACCCTGCTGATCAGATCGATCATCTCGAGACGCCCGGATATTCTCTCAAGTTGCTCACAGATCCGGGAAAATTCGCGGAAGAACATGGAAATGCCTGTCTAAAGTGTTGGATTGACGAAATATAAGAGTTCCCACTACGTATGATAGTCCTGCGAATTAATTGACCAGAGACAGATCGCAGGTCTACCCGCAATCATAGGGCGATACTCCTTTCCAGGGCCAGTGTGGTACCAGATAAAAAAAACGGGTAAGACAGGACTGATCCCTGTCGAAAAACGGTCCTCCGGCGTTCGGTCCTTGCCGGGGTCAGATTGCCGTTTTCCGGGGGGGCCGGGACAGAGGATTTTCAACGGCGGATCGAAACCGGAAATATTATACCCGGATGGCTGGGATTACATACCGGAACTATTAAAATAACGACCAGGATTTGTAGAAAACCACGTTACCAATGCCCTGAAATATTAACTATAAATAGACCGAAGAGGCATGTACCGTATGGATGATGAGTGGCAGCCTGATGCAGTTCTCGACATCAGAATTGCCAATATTAAAAAGGAATTAATGGAATATGTCGAGAATAACTCTGAAAAAATCGATAACAATATACCAATGTTTTATGGGTACGTGCTGTCTGTTATCGAAAGTTCTATCCCTGCAATCAGCGACGTTGCACACGATCGCCTGATCGATGAACTGACGGTGAAAGTTCTCGAGGCGAGCAAAAAATCAGGTGATGTCGAGTATATTGAGCGTCTGTTCAATTACGCCGTCCGGATGAGAAGGCGTCAGACAGGGCATATGCTCTTCGATATCATTCTCGGCTTTAAACTGATAGACCTGGCCAAGTATAACCCGGCAATCGATATTTTGAAAAAGTACCGCACAATCGATTCAATAATCTGCACTGCAATCGCCTATTGCTACTACATACTTTCTGAGGAGTACCAGGGGGATGGCCTGCCCCAGGGCAACCGGCGCCCGAGCGAGATGGCCCTTCACGCGAGAGAGCAGATCATAGAGCTTGCCCGGCTTCGTCCCCCGGTGAACCGGCTGAAATTTCCCCAGGTAGTCCAGGAACTGAAGGTCAATAAGATCTTCTGGTTTATGATCCGGCTTGCAATCGACTGGTTCCCTGCAGAAGTTGAATTCCTTAAAATCGGCCTTGAAAAGGCGAAAAAAGATCAGAACCGAGAGATGAGAGGGGAACTCCTGAAAATTGCATCGGAACGGTATTTCAATGATATGTTCTTCCTGCGCGACCTCTATCATTTCAGGATCGAAGCACGCGATGCGAATGGCGCAACTGCCGTAGTCCGCCAGATGATGCAACAGCACCCGGACCAGCTGGAACCGATATATTACGGGTTGCAGCTCTCGATCATCTCATCCCAGAATTCTGCCTATGGAAGTTTCAGAAAAATTGCCGTTGAAAAGAAGATGCCCCAGAACATTCTCCTCCTCCTCGACTTCGCCTTCGAGTTGATCGCAGGTAAGGAACCCGAATCGCTTGCCTGCCTCGAGGAGATAAAAAGAAGGATCCTTTCGAAGAGTCACTATCTCCTGCTTGTGGAATATATTGCGACCGATGTTTTTTCAGACGATGAAAAACGTTCGAAATCGGCAAAAAAAGCAATTCTCGATTCGCTCGATCTTTATTGTATGAAACTCCTGAAAATGAAACCCGAGTGAGGACGCTGAATAATTTTTGCAGTATCTCGTGGAGCAGTTGATCCGGAGTGCCCGTTCCCTTATGCCCGGAACTTCGATGACATGGTACCGGAAATCGTCATCTTTGGTAAACCCTGTTCCGGGCGATCAGAACCCGGTTAAAATCTGATAGCACCGGCCCAGCACGGTTCTGGTCCGACCTCGGCTGCAACCGTCAGTTTAACAGAATCCCGAAAGAGACCAAGTCCCGATTTTCCGGTTCTCAATGCTGTGTCGGGGGTGTTATTGATCTCACTCAGGTGTGCGAGGCGGATATGGAATACTTCCTCTCCAAGGGCAGCGATGCATTTTGCAGCATCGATATTCGAGAGGTGACCATGCCTGGAACGGATCCGCCGCTTCAGCATCTCTGGATAGGGCCCGTTTTTCAGCATCTCCGGGCAATGGTTACTCTCCAGGACGACGGCATCCGATCGTGAGAGGAATTCCATCATCGGGTCGGTAATAATCCCGGTATCGGTACAGTATCCGAGGTGTTCGTGGTTATCTGAAATAAAAAAACCACATGGTTCCCTCGCATCGTGTGACACCGGGAAGGCTTCTATTGTAAATTCATCAATCATGAATGGTTCTTTAAATTTGCGTACCAAAAACCGGACGGGGTTTCTTTCGGTGTCCTGGCTGATAATGTACGAGCTCAGTGTGCCACCCGTACCAAAGACAGGGACGCCAAGCCTTCGTGCAAGCGGCAGGAGCCCTTTGACGTGATCTGAGTGTTCATGGGTGACAATTATACCATTAACAAGTGCCGGATCGACTCCTGCCTCGTGCATCCGGCGGAATATCTCCCGCACCGAATGGCCCGCATCGATCAGTATGGCACTGCTGGTGCCCTCGATATAGGTGCAGTTTCCCTTACTCCCGCTTGCAAGGGTAATGCAGCGCATATACAGTATCTTGGTATTTTAACTCTTTATACATACGTAAATGCTCATGACCGCAGGGATGTTGCAGGTATCTACCAGAACGCCATCGATGGAAATCTGGTAAATTTTTTTTGTCGCGAAACCATGCACCAGGGGTTCCTGCATTAAATTGGGGAAAAATACCTGAGTATTATGAGAATTCACCTTCCTTCTTTCCGAATTGTATCCAGAATATCCTCAAAAAGAGCAGTTCCGAGAAGATGTTCGGCATCATTATGATAGTGCCTATCAATCATTTTCAGGAATTTTTCCGTCCCTTCTTTTGTTGTCAGGATCCCGACGCGTTCAGCCCTTATCACCAGGCTTTCCTGTTCCATCATTGCGAAATAAGGAAGGACGTAGTAATGGGGGACATCGAGAAATTCCGCAAGTCTTCTTGTAGTAGGGAATTTGATATGAACCCCGTCTTCCGTGAACGATATCTGGATACTTCTCTCATGGAGGAGCTGGATTTTTATGGCTGCATCAAACAGGATATCAATCGATAAAGCCGCGGCCATATTCAAATAACTTGATCGAACTGATATTTTTATATATTCTAGCTTTTTGTGTTTTTCGTATGAGCAAATTCAATATTTTGTCCAAGGTAACCGAGCTGGGAAAAGAACTGCACGAATAATTCCGCGATATAAAATCCCCAAAAAAATTAGTGTTATGGATACCGTTCTTCAGTTTGCGTGTTTTTTCTTCGCATCTTCCGGAACCGGCTCGAAATACACTAGTTTGGCACCGATATCCTTTGCGATCTGTTCGATCTCCATTTTCCTGAAATGGGTAGCTTCTATCGTAACATCCTTGCCGGCGACCGCAACGATCCGGTACTTTGGCTGCTTTACTCCTTCGCCGACTTTTTGCCGTTCTCTTACATATATGGTTGTCATATTTTACCTGCTGATATATCAATTGGTTTATCACTATTCTATTATCTATTGGATCATATAAAGTTACCGTACTTACCATGCGCAGGCGTTTCGAACTCGATAACAAGTTGCAGGGAGAATCTCTCGCCCGTAAAAGTCTTCTCCGGGCGTACAGGGACCGACCGAGGCTTCGCCTTCTTCCCGAACTCAATGTGGTGAAAATCGGAGGCCATGGCATCATTGATTATGGAAGAGCAGTCTTGCTTCCTCTTGTTGAGGAAATCGGACGGTTATCAAACGATAACAAAATGCTTATTGTCACAGGGGGCGGAGTCCGTGTCCGTCATATCCTCGATATCGGCCTGGATCTCGGTATGCCGACCGGAGTGCTCGCCGAACTCGCCGGAAAAATCAGCGAACAGAATGCCATCATGGTCTCGATACTTCTTTCCCGGTGGCATGGGGTCAGGATCCACACGGGGGATCTCCTGGAACTTCCTAATCAGCTTTACCTTGGAACCCTGCCCGTGATGCAGGGCACCCCACCCTACGGTCTCTATGAACACCCGGGTGAATATGGTGCCATTCCTCCCCACCGGACCGATACCGGTGCATTCCTGGCGGCAGAAGTCCTTGGAGCGAAATGTTGTGTCCTCCTGAAGAATGTTAACGGCCTTTATACTGAAGACCCGTTTAAAAATCCGGATGCAGAATTTATCAAAGATATCAGTGCACCTGACCTCCTTGCTATGGACTTCGATGATATGGTTGTCGAACCCATGGTGGTGAAGTTGCTGCCTGATGCAAGGAACCTTCGGGAGGTCAGGATCATTAATGGCCATATCCAGGGAAATCTTGAAAGAGCCCTGAAAGGAGAAGAGATCGGAACAGTTATCCGGGCAGAATAACTTTATTTCCTAATCCCTTACGATAAACCTCCGGTCTGCTTTCATTTCTTTAACGAAATTCTTGTCGGTGAGCCAACCCGAGGTCTCCCGTGGATAGCAGTCGAATTCAGGAACATAGGGTTTGATATCGAGGAGCGGCGTCCCGTCGATAATATCGACATCTTCGATGTCAAGTCCGTATTCGGTTATCCCTACAAGTCTGACGATGGAAATCCCGATATGATTCGGTCTCCGTGGCGCCCTTGTCGAAAATATTCCCCTTCGTACGGAATCAAGAAACGGAGTCACTTCAAGATCGAAGCCATGAGACCGGTGAAAATCATATATCAGGTATATCCGGGAAAACCCGTCAAGATCCTTCAATCCGGGCAGGTATTCCCGGAATATCGTCACCGATCCGCGGACACCCACTGCACTGCAGGGCTGGATCGGCATCCCTTCCCCGGCCCTCCAGGGTGAATGGATAGCACCGATGGGGATGTACCTGATACCTTCTGGCATTTCTTCTTCACTCATGTCTTTTTTCGATACCCTTCGTTTATTCTCACGTTACGAGGTTATAACGGATGCGATAGTTTCTCGCTGTTCAGAGTTCCCCGGGGGTGGTTGTTAACAATTCTAATTATTATCCATCCCTGTTTTCTCCTGCCCCATTTTGCACTCCGGAGCTCAAATGAAACCGGAACACCTTTCCGGTACCATAATGATGTGTTCTGCGTCCTTTCTCTTCAAGCCTGTCTCTGCTAATATCTTCAGAACAGGGGTCCGTTGCGTGCCGGGTGGGTGGGCAGGGGATTCCAGGCAATCCTGATGAGAATTCCTTTTTCTTTTTGATTTTTGGCTGGTATGGAAAAGTCAGACCGGAAGTCAATAACCCTTTCTTTTTCATGCTCATCTATGAGCAGAAGAGCTCATAGCACGCTCTGTTGAATTCCTCACTGGGTTTATACTTCATCTTGGCAGGGAGGGGGTTTTACCCCCTCCCTGCCTCTCCCCCATTCAGGATAACCATTGAACAGGGTTGATCAGGAATTAAGAAAGTAATCCTTTTCCCATGGCAGTCGCTATCCCAACCGGGGACGACACAGCAGCGGGGCAGAGCCCCTGGAGCGTCTGACTACAAACATATTATAGATGAATTGAGAAGGGACTGGAATTTATTAATTTCATGATGCCAATAGAGACTGATTTTTCAAAAATTTTCCGGAATATTTGTTACGGGAGGTTCAGGCCTGAATTTTCCTTATTCTTCCGACCACGAATAATAAGGAAGTATGCTATGGCCATTCCTGCAATAAATGCCACGATCATGGAGAAAAGCGCGAGGATTCCTGTAACGATAGTGACGACGGCAGAATCAGTTTTCAAACCATATTTCCCCATTTCCAGGGCGACAAATACGAGTAAGGCCCCGTAAAAGCCTGGAGATATGAGCTGCTGGAATGCAGGGCCGGCGAAAAATAAGGCTATGACAAGGAGGACCCCTCCGGCAAATATATTGGCTCCGCCGGTTCTTGCCCCGAACCGGTATTGTGCAGCAAATCCCCCTGCCCCGTGACACATGGGAAATCCCCCGAACGGTACCGAGACAAGGTTCATCATACCAATCGTTTTCGACAGGTTGCGGGGCGGGATATCATGAGAAAACAAGTCCTTAGCGAGGAGCGATGTGGCAAGAATTGCATTGGTGATAGTAATGATAGCCTGGGGTACGACAAGCTCGGGTATTGCCCTGAAAAAATCGGTCGTTGAAGGGATTACAAGGTTGTGCGGCAATTGTATCAGATAGATCCCGGGGATCCCGTTTATAAAAATTCCTGTGACGACGGCGATCAGTATAAGTACGAGGGCCGATATATCGGGGATTTTTCCGAAATACGAAACAATGAAGACCAGGAGAATTATTCCAACGCCGGCACCGAAAAAAAACGGATCCTCGATCATGAATTCCCCGGCCGATTTAAGCAGCAGGAGTGCAAGACCGAGCTGGATTCCTCGAATCACCGGGTCCGGTACATAGCGGTTGATACATTCCATCCATTTCCCGAAACCGAGGAAGAAAAATATCAGTCCGAGGGCGATTCCCGCCGCTGCAAGTTCAGGACCTGCGAGGACGCCCGAGATCGCTACAACGGCAATTACTTTCATCGGCTCGATCGGCACAGGCAGGCGGTAATACCAGCCCGTAATAACAAACCATACCCCAAAAAAGAGCAGTATCATCCCAAGGTTCAGGTGACAGACAAGAGCGGCGGCGAACATCAGGGGAATAATTGTTCCGAAATCCCCGAAAGCTCCCGCAAGTTCCGATATGTTGAATTTTAATGGTCTTTTTTCCTGCTCATCCATGGAATAACCTTATAATGAGTGATGAATCACGGATCAAAATTATCTTCTAATGGTTATTATAGGTTTAACTGTCTCCCTGCCGTTAACCGTAGGTTAAGGGGTTTCAGAACTTCGATCGTGCGTGACGACCACCCCGATTATGGTGAAATATGACCTTTCATCCCTTAAAATTAAAAAAAAATCTGCTGGATTCCTGTTATTGTAAAATCTCCTCTAAAAATCCCGGCAGGAGGGGTTTTCTACCCGTCCTCTGCCCCACCTCCATTTTGATAGCTGACGGGCAGGGTTAACCGGGCACTAAGGATTAATCGTTCCCGGCACAGTCCCCTATCCCGGCCGGGTCGCCGAAGCGGCGAAGCGGGCCCCCAGGAGCGTTGGATAATGTGAACCAATTTTAGATCATAAGGATTGACACAGTATTTTGCAGGTTACAGGAATACCTCAAAGGCAGCATTTCGATAAAGCCAATAATTAATAGTTTTCTGCAGGCACCAGGTACCTCAGGGAGCAGCGGCATGCCTGACTATTTGCTTACAAATAATACCTGAAAATGAATAGGTTAGTGTATAACTGAAGCAAATCCCATTCCCGATATTTCAGTCCTCTTTCCTTTTCCAGACATGGAGTACCCAGAGGAATGACGTCGCCGTGGCCACGATCGTTGAGACGATTAGGAGCGGAAGATACCACCATTGCGCAGCCATGGTACCCCCCATAATCCCGCTTCCTGCTATTGTCGCTATCGTGTTTGGCACGAGGAATGCCGTGCCCAGTACGGTCAGATATGCAGTTACGAGAGCAAACCGGTTGTTCAGGCTCTGGAGCTGGTTATTATAAATACTTTGCATCACCTCTAGGCCTGATGCAAGGACATGTGACATCTGTTCTGAAAGTTCGATGTGCCGGTCGAGATTATCGGAAAGGATTCCTATCCTGCCGAGCAGGTGTTCATCATCCGTGATGAGGTCGGAGTCTCCATACCGAAGTGACTCTATGACATCTTTTGTCGCCCAAAGGACGTTTAAGTAATTGATAAGCACATGTTTCATGGTATAGATGTCCTGGGCAATCTGCTTCTTGCTGATGTTTTCCTCGATCAGGGATTTGCTGATGCTATCGCCATGGGCTTCGATACCCCGCAGGTATTCGAAGTTGCGGTCGTTATTCTCATCAATTATTCTTTCAAGAACAAGGGTAAGCCTGTCAGGGGTATTTTCAGCAACAATTTTTTTCAGGAACGGTTGCGCATACCGGGAGAATTTAAGGAGGCGGTTAATCCCCTCCTGGTGGATGGTGACAATAAAATTTCCCCGGATCAGGATTATGATCGGGTGGACCGCCATATCATTTTCTGTCATCGAGACCGCGGGGAGCATGATACCAAGTTCGGTATCGTAGTCCTCGTATGATGAATAAAATCCTGAGAGGAGTTTCTGGTACGGGATCCTCTGGAACCCCATAGAAATCCCGATACCCTCAATCTCCTGTTCCAGGTCCTTTACCGTGAAATCTACCCAGGCAACGGATGCATCCCGGATTGCATTAATATACTCCCCGGGTGATGTATTGGTAACCCTCTCCGTCTTTCCACCCTCTCTAAGAATCACGCAAAAACTTGACTCATCGTCCAGAAGGCAGAAGGCAGGTTCCGGGGATCCGTTTTGCGGTACTTCACCAGGCTCCACGAAATTCCTCCATTATATAGTCATATCTATGTTTATCGAGATAATTGAATACCCCGGATCTGTCAGGTATCGGGAATAAAAAAAAATTGGTAATTATACAGAAACAGCCCTTGACAAAGAACAGATTGACAAATCGGATAAATCCTTTAGAAAATGGTTATACTGACACACCATCCATAAACATTCCGGCAGGACAATTAAAACCAACTGCATCATTAAGACGGGGAGGGGGTTGCACTCCCCTTCCTGACCCTCCCCCATTAAGATATTCATTGGGCAGGGTTCACAAAAAACACGTTGAAATAATTCAGGAACTCCCGTCTAGTCTCTATCCTATCACGGGGTGCCGCCACAGCGACGGGACAGACCCCCAAGAGCGTCGGCAAATTTCATGATCACAAACTTTAAATTAA
>DATKKE010000026.1:0-48020 GCA_035543455.1 Methanoregulaceae archaeon | reverse complement strand
CATCCGGTCATGCATCGAGAGAAGATATTGCCTGGGTCATCGACCATGTGGACCCGGATATGATAATACCAGTTCACACTACCGGGCACCATTGGTTTTCAGCAACATTTGACGGGATAAACCTGGTTCAGGACAATGATCGTGTAGATCTGTGAGAAAATAGGTCAATGATCCCGGTAAATAAAAGCGTTTCAGGATATCGCCGTGAAAAAGGATTAGATTGCACAGCCCTCCCTAAAAAAAATTAAAGGGTTTTAATCTACGAACGTCGGTATAACTGCTATTGGAGCCTGCACAGCCGAAGCCTGCGATGAATAGCTCATTGACTTGCTGAACTTGCTGATCAGGCCGCTTGCGGTCGATGTTTCTGAATATGCAAGATCCTCAGATTTTTGCGGATCAACGGCATCTGGGAATGAATAGGATAATCCGAGGCCATCTCCAAAACCGGGAGGTTCTACAGTACCTGAAATAGTGCTTTCGTTCCTGGCTTCCTGCACATGCACCTTCAGATAAGCGGAAACCGATCCAATCATCGGGGAGGACTGATCCCCAACTGATAGACCTTCTGAATTTATGTTGTAATTCAGAACTACCGGTATAGTCGCATCGGTTCCCACAAACCTCGTGTCCGCTGAGGTCACCGTTGAAGTCAATGTTGTATCAAAGGCACTTCCTGCCTGTTCAATGTTGCAGAAAGCCGGAATAATTCCGGGGTTGACATTGGCAAACGGGCAGAGGATCTTATCCGATGAATCTTGTGCCTGGGCCGCACCATCAAGGAGTAAGTCCTCGGTCCTGGTGGCACGGCCGGTGTCTATTGCTATAAACTGGATGTTGGTGTTTGCCTTGATGTTGCTTTGATCTGGAATCTTGTTAGCTGTTGAGAGAGCCATCGATTTTACGAAGGTCTGCTGACCTGAAACGCCGGAATACTGGTCATTGTAACCTGCGGTATACTGGACTTGTCCAGCATCAAGGACTCCTGAATGGATACCATTTTGCGAAATTACCG
Source organism: Methanoregulaceae archaeon (assembly GCA_035543455.1). Classification (GTDB taxonomy): domain Archaea; phylum Halobacteriota; class Methanomicrobia; order Methanomicrobiales; family Methanospirillaceae; genus CAIKOD01. The sequence goes on along the minus strand of DATKKE010000026.1, from coordinate 47,005 downwards.
GACCGGTTAGTACACCCGGGGGCACCAGATCCAGAGCTTGCTGCCACGTTGTGCCATCAATCCCAACAACCGGTTGATTCAATAACGATTGCGGGATATTCAATTGAGTAAGAATTATACTGCTGCCCGTATCTGTATAAACAGCAGAGCCTCCTGCGGATTGTAATTGAGCAAGCGCGGCATAAGCCTGGTCACGAGAAATCTGGGTTAAAATATCATATCCCGCCGGATCAGTAACAGTGTAGAGTATCAATGGATCATTTGTTAACGTCCATGCCCCGGAATCCGCTTCGGTAACTGTTCCTACAACATTGGATGATGTTCCAGTTGTCAGACCCTGAATCTCGGGAACGGCCGGAACTCCGGTATCAGCATTCACACTTCCTATCAATGCGATCATTAGTAAGACCACAATAAGCGAAACAAACTTGATCTGTGCTTTTTTCATTTTATTAAGCCTCCGATTCATAAATGAGATTACCCTGGGTATTTAATACATTGATGATCAGAGGAAGCTTAAATAAAAGTATCGGGATGAAAATCGTGAACGATAAAATGTGGCTTAAATTGAAAAGGGATACGATGTCATTTAACACCACACTTAGTCATCCTGCTTTTGATTTGGCAATCTTTTCATCAAACAACCGCTCAATATACTGAAAAACAGAAATTATGCCTATGTTCTTGTCTCCCTATTGCAAATAATCCCGGGCCTCGTCCTCTTCCGGGTTCAGCCAGTCCTTTGCGAGGGATCGCTCACTCATCAATGCCGTTTCCGGACCATATTCAGTCAACGGCCATGCGTCACTCATAGATATGCTCCCGGTGGTCGATGGCGATGAGATAGACAACCTGCTCCTTTTCATCAGGGAGGAAAATCAGCCGGTACCGTTTTGCAACTCTCGTCGCCTTTTTACCGTGCAATGCCCCGGAAAGCCACCCTCCGGTGTGTAGTGGGTCTTCCTGAAGTCGGTTTATCTTCTTCCCTAATTCTGCAACGGCCTCTTTGTTTCCCCTGATACGGGAGAAACTCTCTAAAAAAGTATCAGTCCGTCTGATTGTCCAGCTCATCAGGGCATCTCATCAAGAAGGTCATCGACTGATGAGATCTCTTTCACCCGGCCCATTGCAATGTCAGATTCGCTCCGCTTTATTGTCTCCATTGTTTCGGGATTGCTGAGTATTTCAATGGTATCGATAAGAGCTTCGAGGTCTTCACGCCTGACCATTGTTTCCCGGATCTTTTTGATCTCCTGATATACTTCGTCGATGGTGACGCCAGAGCTCATGATAGTTATTCAGTGCACCAGATTATAAGGATTCGGCATAAGGAAAACGAGGAAAAGGAGACCAGATGAATTGTCCTGTTCGGGAATTTCACGCCACCACATAATATTCGACACTATCGCCGTGTGACATGTGCAGCGGGATGGTGCTGCTCTACAAGATCCCCCGGGTCGTCATCGGGGAGAATCTCACGTTCCGGGGGCCGGAAGGTTCACGCCGGAGCGACAACTCCCTTTTCGGCACAAGGTGTGCGTGAAGAATTACTTCCCTGGATGCAGTGATACGGGTGAGCCGGTTTACAATCTCATTGCTGTACGAGAATGGGGGTGAGAATCTCATCGGGTCCTGCCTTTGTTCCGCTTCGTTGTTGATACTTGGAATAGGTATATTCTCAGCATTCTGATCTGGTTACTACGGTTACACCAGCAGGTCCTGTATCCTGCTTTTTTTTATTTTAATTCTCGTTCATGAATCGTGAATGATCTGTTCATGTTTTGTGAACAAAATGTTCATGAATGATGAACGATTACCTATAGTTTGTGAACACACATCAGTCATTACTTAAGGAATTATTCAAGACAAACGAGCGAGTGAAAATTCTCCGTTACCTATGTATGAGGCAAACGTTCTCTGTACAATCAGTTACAAAAGATACCGCTGTATCCAAGGGTCTTATATCACAATATCTCAACCTATTGACTGATGAATGCCTTTTAATTCGTGAAAATCGGTCTTTTCATCGAAATGACGATGCAATGTGGCATGCACTAACATTGATTCTTAATCTCGATCTTCTGAGAAAAAACGTCTCCTTACCATCCTGGGCAAACGGTGTAGGAATTTACGGATCCTGGGCGGAAGGAAAGAATAATTTGGAAAGCGACCTCGATTTGTGGATTTCTGTTCAAAATTATAACCCCAATCTCGAGTTTGAGGTAGGAGAATTTCAACGCACCCTCGGCACCGCGACGGGAAGTGATGTCCATGCGTTAATTCTGACGAAAGAAAAACTGAAAACTTTGAAAACACAGGATATCCCGTTCTATACAAATTTTAAACATAATCATTTGACATTATGCGGTGATGACATTGACAGATCTTGATGATTGTTTTGCACGGGGGAAATTGAGAACAGTTCCTTCATCGAACGACAAAGCGCAGGAATCATTGGCAACGGCATGGGCTTATCTTGAGGAGGCAAAACAGGTTGTTCCGGCAGGATCATTTCGGTTGGCGACGAATGGTGTTTATTTTGCCTGGTTTCATGCGGCACGTGCACTACTTTTTCGGGACGGGGTTAGAGAGAAGAGTCATTACTGCATAGGAAGGTACCTTGAAACATATGCCGGTTCTGGAAGACTTGAAGGGAAATGGGTAACCTTGTTTGATAGAATCCGAAAAAAACGAGAGGATAACCAATATTCATCCGATGTCCCCTCTTCGAAAGAAGAGATCGAAGGATCGCTTGTGCTGGCTGAACAATTCATTAAAACGATTGAAGATTTAATAAAAAACCCATAACACGATAGTGTCAAATCAAATTGGAATGTTTGTAACCTCGGGAAGAGTGCAGGTTGACCTTCAACCTGCTTCTCTTCATTTCTGGTTGAAGTGTCCCGACCGGCTCCAAAGAGAATTCATCATAAATCCACGAAACCCGGATCAGGTGAGAGTGTAGAAGGGTTACCCTGAATAGTACCGTATCCGGACGGGAAATTATCGTATTGGGTGCAGGATGACCTCGCCGGATACCATTACGTTCTATCGTGTTGTCAGCCGTGAAGAAATTTGCAAGGTATTTCCCTGATTCGGGGTCCCATTGTCAACGTTTACCGCAGTCCTGCATCAGGAGGATGACCCCTGCGTCGCAGAATGTCCGGGGGTCGGTACAGTCAGCCAGCGGAGGACTGTCGAAGAGGCAGTTATTAACTTAAAAGAAACGACCGAGCTGTATCGGGAAGAATTTACAATGACAAAACAGAAGAAGGTAATCCTAACCATCTTTGAGGTATCGTCGATAACCGCATCATAAACCGGTCATTTGGGAATTAAATTAAAATCCTGTGGAGCGGTCTGGTATTCGCTCTATACCGGTTCGCTTATGCCCTTCATTTTTATCCTGCCCCGAATGTACGTTAACCCGGCCCGAAGAGGGCGGTTCCTGCCTTTCCATCGGGATTCCCCGCAACATCCCGGATTGATTCCTGTTCTTCATCACAATTGCTTCCGGAATCGGGTAAATTTAGTAAATATTATCCGGTGCCAATCCAAGTGTTAACACAATCAGAGATTATCGCATTTTATCCGGAGGATTGACCTTGGACAAGACACAGATTTTTATCCTGGCAATAGTTGCCGTCTTCTGCTTTATCGTTGCAGCAGGATGCACGACGGTTACCACTACCGCTCCGCCCCCGAACCCGACAGCGGTGCCGACCTCTGTTCCGACAGCCGGGCATTACCCGGCGGTATCGATCAACGCGACACCCGTCAGGTATGCCCATGTGAACGGGGTCGACCTGGGATATCGTGAATTCGGATCCGGTGAGCCGATCCTGTTGCAGGAAGGGTTCGGCGCTACCATGGATATCGCATGGAACGAGACGTTCCTCGGGATCCTGGCCACGAAGTACCACGTCTATACCTATGACTACCGCGGGGTTGGATACAGCAGCGACAGCAACGGGAACCATACCATCGCCCAGTACGCCGATGATGCAGCGGCCCTGATGCCCGCTCTTGGGTATTCCAGCATGAACGTATACGGGGAATCGATGGGGTCCACCGTCTCCCAGCAGCTGGTCATCGATCACCCTGAGCGGGTCCGGAAACTGGTCCTGGACTCGGTCACCTACAGCATCAGGCTGCCCGAGACCCAGGTGCTGTTTAATGTTATCAACTCGGTAGCCAACAATACCACCCCGGAGCCGGTGGGTGTACAGAAGGAGGCATTTGCAAACCTCGCCTGGAACGGGTCCTGGGACGGCCTCTCCGGGATCCAGAAGAACACCATGCTCGTCGTCGGCACAGATGACGTCCTGACCCCGCAGACGGTGACGGTCCAGATAGCCGGGCAGATCAACGGCTCGTGGCTCGTCAGGTTCAAGGACCTCCCGCATATCGGGTCCCGGTACGCACCCGTTGAATACGGGGAGAACGCACTCGATTTCCTCGGCATGAATGAATCGCCACCCTATATCAACCCCTGAATCTTTTTTGCCGGACAGGGATTCCCCAGACTAACCGGGGGGCGGAATATCCATGAAGCTCCTGAGGACTACACGTTTTTCCCTCGATATTCCCGAACCGTTTGATTTTTCCCGCACCGTCGCGAAGCCCGCCGGATGGCACTGGTCAGTCCGGAACGAAATTTTCGAAGATGGTACGCTGTGGACCGGTATGTATCTTGGGAGAACACCGGTCGGGCTGAAGATGTCAGCGGTTAAGAATATTGTTCACGTCGCTGCATACTCGGAATCTCCGCTTCCTGCAGGAGATGTTGACGAACTGAAATCGATTGTTACAGAAGGGCTGGGCGCCGGCGAAGACCTTAAAGGGTTTTATGAATTTGCACAGACGGATCCGGTCCTTTCGAAGACGGTGGAGGACCTCCGCGGAATGCGGGTGGGGCAGGTGGACGACCTCTTTGGTAGCACGATCCTCGCAATCCTTCTCCAGATGGCACCTATGAAGCGGAGCGAGGAGATGATGAACGCGGTACTCAGGCTGTATGGGACAACGGTAGAATTCGACGGAAAATCGGTGACTCTCTGGCCGACACCCGAAAAAATCGCGGCGACGCCCGAATCCGATCTCAGGGGCAGGGCAAAACTCGGGTACCGGTCGGGTCGCCTGATCGCGGCAGCACGGTACATCGCAGATAACCCGGTGTCGCTGCGGGAACTCGCAAAACTGCCTGGAAAGGAAGTCCTGAAGAAACTTACCTCAATTCCCGGGGTAGGGGTCTACTCTGCCGGTATAATCCTGTGGCAGGCCTCCCTTCCGGTCGATACCTGGAGCGTGACGATCCTCTCGGAACTGTATTTCGGCGAGACCCCCGATACCCCGAGGGACGCAATCGATCACGTGGTTGCAAGCCTGACAGAACGGTTTGGGAAATGGAGCTGGCTGGCTTTTGCCTATATCCTTAACGACCTTCAGGAGCTTGCAAAGGTCTACCGGTTGTCGAGGATAACCTGAAAAAAAACCTCCCACCTTCCGGATTGGTGCACCTTCTAAAAAACAGCGGACAGAACGAAAAAGAGAGATATCCCGGTATTCACACGAGCGATGTGAAGAATCCACCCAGGTACCCCATCGACCTGGTGAACGTGGGTTACGAAGCCGCTTGCACTCGACCTGTGGGAGAACGCGAGGTCGTCCGCTATTCCCGTACTGTTTACCCGGCCCGGGATACGACACCTGGTGGCCGATTTAATCCGCGTTCCGCAACCCGATATTTGTGATCCGGCGGATCAGCGCTCAATCGGCCCTATTCCTGCCGGAACAATCACATTAATTATAAACATAGGGAGGTAATTTTTTGTATCTCGCAATGAACGCGTGGGAACATCACCGTGAATCCAGAATCCGGAAATCCATCAGGCGTACATTCCATTCAGGGCGACAGCATCCTGGATGCCCGGTTTTTTGAAAAACTTACGGTCATCTTCGGTCTGGCCATTATCGTCACCGGAATTCTGGGAACTGTGGGTTTATACACAGGGATCTCTCTCTCGGAGATCATGTCACCGGGTTCGAAACCTATCTCGTTCAGTGCAGCCCTGATCTGGATCTTTTTCGGGCTGGTCATCGTATCCTGCCAGCTCGGAAGGCTGAAAGGATATGTCGCATCAGCCGTGCAGGCAGCCCTTATCGTTATCGCTGCAATCGAGGCTGTCGAAATACCGCTGAGCATCCAGGGCGGGCACTTCATTATCGAGACGCTGTCGATCCAGGCCGGAAATAGCATTCTCGGGACACCGACGACACCCATATCCCCGGTTGCATCGCTCCTTATCATCCTCGTCGCCCTTGGCCTTTTCATCATCGTCCGCAGGACCGGCCCTGCCAGGGACAATACATCAGGCTCCGATGTCATCGGGGGAACAGGAGTGATCATCACTTTTATCAGTTTTACGTTTGTGCTCGGGTATATTTACGGGTCTCCGATCCTGTATGGGTCCCAGTATATTCCGATCGCCCTGACCTCTGCGATTGCCGCGATGTTTTCGGGGATGGCGTTCGTCGCCATTGCCGGCACCGGGGCATTCCCACTCAGGCATTTTGTCGGAGACTCAACAAGAGCCCGCCTCCTCCGGACGTTCGTCCCGCTGACATGCATCATCATCCTGGCCGAGAACCTCATGTTCGTCATGTTTTCAAATTTTTATACCGTTCAGAATGTTATCCGGGTGGCTGCAAGCCTTGTCGTTTTTATCATCGTCACCTCCTATGTCGTCGGCAGGGTATCATCCGATCTCGGCTGGTCCCTCGACGAGGCCGAGAAGCAGCTGGTCAGGAAAAACGAGGATTTAAACCAGCTTAATGAAGAGCTGACCGCCAGCAACGAAGAACTGATGGCAGCCGAAGAGGAACTGCGGCATATCGTGACGGTTCTCACCGGCATGGAGAATGAACTGAGGGAGAGCGGACAGCGTCTCAAACGTACGCAGGAGATCGCCCATCTCGGGAGCTGGGACCTGGACCTTGTCAATAACCGCCTTTCATGGTCCGATGAGGTATACCGTATATTCGGCCTGGAAATTCCGGGATTCGGTGCGACCTATGAGGCGTTTATTGAGGCAGTACATCCTGAGGACCGTGCATTCGTAGACGAAATGTACAGGAGTTCAGTTCGCGATGGGAAAGACAATTTTGAGATCGAACACCGGATCGTCCGGCCCGGTACCGGCGAGGTCAGGTACGTCCATGAAAAATGTGAACACGTAAAAGACGAAACGGGCAGGATAGTCCGTTCTATCGGCATGGTATACGATATAACGGAGAGAAAACATGCAGAGGAAGGTCTCCGGCAGGCGAATGCGAAGATCAGGATGCTCTCCTCGATAACCAGGCATGACATTCTCAACAAGATCACCGCACTGCGGTCCTACCTGGAATTATCAAAACAGGATGTTACCGATCCGGAGATCCTGAATTATATCGCCAAAGAAGACGGAATAGCGAAAGTTATCGCCGAACAGATTGAATTTACCCGGTTTTACGAGGAGATGGGGGTGCAATCCCCTTCCTGGCAGGATGTATCCGGCATCGTCCAGATGTCTGTCGCCCAGTTGGACCTTACGGGGATCAACGTTGATCTTGCCATCCGGGGACTGGAGGTCTATGCAGACCCGCTCATCGGGAAGGTATTCTATAACCTCATGGATAACTCGATCAGGTATGGAAGACGGGTGACCCGCATAACGTTCACGTTCAATGAGACCAGACACGGGGGGACGATTATCTATGCCGATGACGGTATCGGGATCCCGGTTGAAAACAAGAAGAAGATCTTCGCGAAGGGGTTCGGAAGCAACACAGGACTCGGCCTCTTCCTCTCACGGGAAATCCTCTCTATTACTGGAATAACCATAGAAGAAACAGGCATTGAGGGGGAGGGCGTGCGGTTCGAAATCAGCGTCCCCGGTGAGTATTATCGAATCCTGCCCGGGAAATCCCAAACCCACGGATGAGGCGAATCCGGGGTAAAATATTCCTTCTGCCATCTCATTTTTCTCATTAAGAGAAGGTATAGGTTCACAGGCCAGCGAAAAAAAGTCCGGTGATTCCGGGGCATGAGAGGAACGAAAAACCCCGGGGGTTTGATACCCCTGCCGCGCGAGGTTAATTCCTGGTTCTCGTTCTCATGAATTTTATCTCTTCCTCGATCATCACGATGAATGCTTCCCTCAGCCATACCTCCTGTTTGTTGATATATTCGGTTACCTCCTTATCGTCTTTATTTTGAATTCTGAGGGCATTTTTAAGGACATTCTGGATTATTGACCGCTGTTCATCTGAAAATGTCCCGGTATACCATTCCGGCGGATATTTTTCATATTTTTCAGTCACCTCTGCACTCAAAAGAACGTGTATTTCCGATGCACTTAGTATCCAGTGTTCCGATATCAGGGACATAACCTGACCGTCTCCTCTCTTTTAAAATAATCAGGTACCTTATAAGATACCGGTTGAATACAATTCCCGGACCGGCAGCCGGCAGTCGATTATTTCCTGGACAACGTATTCAGGGATGCCACGGGAATGGAAAACCATTCAGTGTCGCATCTTCGTCTGTCTTGTCCCATGCACTTTGGCCTTATGGTCATCGAGTTCTTTTTTTGATTTGAATTGTTTCGTGCATGTCGCACATTTAAACATCGGGTTCTCACCCGGATTGATGATAGTGCACAAAAGTATATATGTTTTCTCATAACTATAGATTAATACAATACCAATATAATCCTGGTGGGATAAACCAGGATTCAGGAACTATTGATCGTCACAGGCCTTTTCGGTACTACTATGCCAGGACTTAATGGCCCGTTATCCCGGGACACGATGGAGCCCGGAGATTCTTACCGGCAATGCCGGATCATCATTTTTGCATGGAGGAGGATCCCCTCAATATAATTTGAAATGCCTTATATTCTCAATCATTGAATATTGATATAATCCAGGTTCTATATGCACTATTGGGTCCATGAATACTGGCGGGCACAGGGTCACGTCGCTGCAATTCATCGTGCCGGTTGCGGACACTGTAAAAACGGCACGGGGGTACCGCTGAGGGAGATCGAGGGTCAGAAAGAGACCTGGCACGGGCCGTTCATGACCTTTAAAGAGGCGGAGGAGGCAGCGATAGCCACGGGAGGCCGGGTCAAACGACACAGGTGCTGTCTGCTGTAACATCTTCCGAGGTCAGGAATAAAATTCAGGCCCGGGTGCTGCTGAATTACCAATCAATGCCTCGGCAGTTCTCTCATTCGATAGAGATCATCACATAACGGCAAGCAGCCGTTCTTTCTTCTTCCCAAGCTCATGCATGAGGCGCCCGGTATTGGCATCGGGTTTTGCCGTTATAACGAGGAATTCCTCATCCGTTAACTGACATAAAATTACATGCCCGTTACGATGAGAGAGCACGGCCTGTTTTAATCGACCTCTTCCCAGTGCTCTCCCCATCTCTTCGTATACCCGGACGCTCGAGGAGGTCATCGCCCCGACGGCATCGGGATTGACATCGCTGGTTTTCTCGATCTCAATAACAAATCCATCCCGGCCGGACACGGCTGCAGACTGCACATCGGTGATTCCGACAAATTCTCTGAGTATCTCCTTCAACATTAAACAGAGAACGATCGCTTAGAAATATATACTTATAGGCTATAATATATAGGTACTGTATAGGGATACATAATACCTATAAAATCTTCCCGGACGATCCCGGAAACGCCGGAGAAATTTCGTTATTTTCACTATATGTTTCGAAGACTCCTAGAGAATTTTTTAAGGGGATGTCCCCGGCATGGATTTAATCCAGGCTTTTATTATTCACCCGGAAACTTTCCTTAGGGACGGTCATTTCGAACCTGGCACCTTCATTCTCATTTCCCGTCTCCCTTATCGAAATACCCGTAATGGCAAGTATTTCCCGGACAAGAAAGAGTCCGATTCCGGTATTTTTCCCGTATCCCTTCAAAAAAATCTGTTCTTTTGCCCCGGAGGGAATGCCGGTGCCGTTATCGTTGTAAACAATGACCAGACCGTCCTCTGTTTCACGACCCGATACACATATTTCCGAGAGGCCGATCCCTCCGTGCCGCAGGGAATTGTCGATGAGGTTGAAGAAAACCTGGTAGAGGAGAGGGTCTGCAAAGACCTCCGTGTTGGGCAGGTCCACCAGTACCCCAATATCCTGCATCAGGAATGCTTTCGCCGCCTGGTTGATGGAATGGGAAATGTTCTGCCATTTTGGAGCTTTTTCACCAAGGTTCTGAAGGTCCTTCGCAAACGAGATCTGATCCCTGATATTTCTCGAAGCAATGGAACACTTCCCGAGATACTCCTGCACCAGGTCCGGGTTTCCGATATTCTCCTGGATCAGGATATGGAAGGAATCGAGAACCATCAACTGGTTGCTGATATCATGGCGTGCGGCACTGTAAAGCAGGTTGAGTTTTTTATTTGCACAGGTCAGGGCGTCTTCGGTACGTTTCCGGTCCGTCAGGTCACGAAGAGAGATAAGGTCGGCAGGATTTCCTTCATACCCGATCACCTTCCCGATGCTCTCCACTTGGATCTTTTTTCCCCGGGCGGTGATCACCGAATAGTGGGCAAGGTACCCGTCATGACCCTTCGATACCTCTGAAAAATCCCTGATTACATCCTCGCGGGATTCCGGTGCGATGAAATCGATTACATTCCTGCCGGTAAGAGAACGATAGTCATCAACCCCGACGATATCGGCCGTCGCGTTGTTTGCAAACAGGATCGACCCCTGGAAATCGACAATGAGGATCGCCTCGAGTGCATTACTTACAAGAGACCTGAATTTCTCCTCGTTCTCCCTCATTGCCTTCTCGGTCCGTTTTTTGTTCACGGCAGTCCTGATCTTATGGGCAAGTTCGGCATATTGTGCACCAGGTTCTCCACCTTTCTGGAGGTAGAAATCCACGCCATTGTCGATCGCCTGGATCACTACCTCTTCACGCCCCTTGCCGGTGAAGAGAATAAACGGGATATCACCGAATACCGAGCGGACCTGCTTGAGAAATTCAATGCCATCCAGTCCCGGCATCAGGTAATCGGAGATGATGGCATCGTACCTTGTGCGTTTGATCGTTTCGAACGCATCCGTTGCCGACAGACTTGTATCGACCGAAAATTCGCCTTTTTCTTCCAGAAATAATTTGCCTATTTCAAGGAGCGGCTCTTCATCGTCAACGTAAAGAACCGAGTACATAGATACCTGTGGTTATCCTCTTCGTGTTATTGCCAGTTCAACCGAAACACGAAGGTCCCGATCGTTGAATGGTTTTATAATAAACCCGCTGGGACCTACCTCTTTCACCCTCGCAATGGTATCGTCGTCGGTATGTCCCGTCAGAAAAACAACAGGGACATTTTTTTCCCGGAGAATTTTCTTTGTAAGTGTTATCCCGTCGGTTTCGCCTTCGAGCGTGATATCCATCAGTATCAGGTCAGGGACCTCGGTTGCAATGGCCCCGAGGGTTTCAGTCTCATTCTTCGCCTTCCCTGATACCGAATATCCTAACGTAATCAGACGTAATTCGATCAGGGAAGCAATGATCGGATCGTCCTCGACAATCAGTATTTTAGCCGGACCCATTTCTCCTCACGATAGGCTGCCTGTAATTCCGGATGAAAACGTAATTTCTGTGGGCGCAAGAATATTCCCGGATCTGGATTCTCTCCCTTATCTTTTCAGTTTTTCAAGAATCTGATCCTTAATCGACAATAAGGACATATTTTTTCTTGCGACTGCGGATGTTGCCTTTGTATCTTTTACCCTGATCGGTTTCGGACGGTGCGATTTCTTTCCTGACATAGTCATTACTATAGAAATGGATTAAATAAAGTATTCGATTAGATTCTATATAGAGATATGATTATCGTCAAGCTCTTCCGGAGTGCACCATCGGGGGGAGCGTCATCTCTTCACGTCAGCATACTATAGGGTACAGCGATTGAAGATGATTACCTTGATTGGCAACAGAAATGCAGTAATAAACGGGTATCAGACCGGTAAATTAAGGTTTTCCCTGGTGTCACGTATCCCGGGGATCGGCGGATCGCGGATAAAACCATGCCAACTGCCATGCTACGGAGTAGTTACGGAGATCTGAACTTTCAAAAAAATTCCGGCGGTGTGGGGAGATCCGGAATACTGATTAAATCTTCCTGCGATAGGGGTGATTTCCGGAGATCGATTTTGATAACGGTTTCCACTCGATAATAACAGGGGCTTCCTCGTTATGATCGGCGTTCTTCGATGTTTTTTTCCCATTCGGCAATCGTGCAGCAGCTAAGGACATACAACTATCAACAGGTAGAGGTACGCGCCTGATCATATGAATGATGCGTTTTAATTTTTTGAATGATACGAGTATCAACATCCGCAATCCCGACCCGGCACTACCCGCACTTCTTCTTCTGCGGTCGGCAAACGACTATTGCGCCGGATACTTCGTTCATTTCACGTTATCCAGTGCGGATTGCGTGATAGCCAGGGTTCGTCACAAATATCCGGACAGCAGATTACCGGATGCACCGCCAACGATGCCGGGGATTCCAAGGCAGAAACGTCCCCGGTTGTCCCGGGCCGCTTATGAACGAGGCAATAAAAAGAATGAATTGTCCACTTCCCAATCCGGTTGTCAATAATCCCTATTCTTTCGGACCCTGTTCTTCTATTCCCGTATCTTCCTTAAAAAATTCCACCCACGCTTTCTTTGCTTCTTTCTGCATAATCGCAGACGTCAGGTATGTGTACAGGGCATAGATGACGAGCAGGTACGCAAGCGTCCTGATAATGATGAGCGGCACGGTGAGGGAAGGGGCAAGACCGGCCAGGGTAGCCGCATGCGAAATCCCGAAAAGACCGAATGCCATGGCAACATAAAGGGGCAGCCTTTCCCTGCTTCTTTGGTAAATAATGAGTCCTAACAGAACAATTACCATGCATAATACGAGATTTACGAACACGACCGGGTCCCATTGAAACGCCATTCCCGACACTCCGTACTACTACTGGTGGCGGGATCAGGGAAAAAATCACCTGAACTGCTACCCGGCTTTTCCGGCAACCGGTACGGGGAAAGATAGATTCATTGAAAAGTATAGCCACAACATAGTGGTTGGTACCAATGGATACCAGGATTGTAAATGATGTTACGGTCGTAACTCTGATGAAGCGGTTCGATTCTGACACGGCTCCCGGCGTAGAAACCGCCATAAAAGAACTGATCGCGAAAGGAGGGGAAAAAATCGTGTGCGATTTTTCAGACGTCGAATACATCAACAGTACAGGTCTCCGCGTCCTCCTGTCCGCGGTAAAAGCGATGTCTAAATCCGGCGGCAGATTCAATATATGTTCGCTCCGGCCTTCGGTCAGAAATGTTTTCGAGATTGCGGGGTTCACAAAAATATTCCGGATATTCGGATCCTGTGAAGAAGCACTCGAGGAGATGGCCTGATCCCCCTTTTGCAGGTACGGTTCTCATTTCCCGGGTATTTCTCATGATTTAATCGAGGAATGGATTATGCCGTGGATGTCATACTGATGAAAAGCAGCAAAAAATGAAGGTAGGGCCTTGCCGCATTCGGGATTCTCCGGACCGGATCTCACTACATTACAACTTATCAGATTTTCGGAGGCATCTGAACCGTGTCGGTGATATGAATTATCCCGTTACTGCACTTAATATCTGCAACGGCCGCATAGCCTGGAACGATATTATACTGAAGCACTTTTTTCAGCTGCGTGGGATTGCTCATGAGCGCATTGAGCGTTGCCGCTGGCAGTTTCCTGAATGCAGCATCGGTCGGGGCGAAGATGGTATACGGTCCCCCGGACTGGAGCGTCGTATCGAGTTTTGTCAGCTGCAACGCCTTTACCAGCGTGGTGAAACGCCCGTCGGTGAGCAGGGTATCGTAAATATCGGGTTTTGACGTCAGGGTGGCGGTCACGACAGAGGTTTTGCCGCCACTCACCTGGACACCGGCTGAGAAATCTTTGTATCCTGTTTGTTTAACCTGTACTGCGTGGGAACCGGCAAGTACATTGGTAAACAGCGCCGGCGTAGTCGCTTTTTTTGCCCCGTCGAGGATTGCCGTCGACCCTGACGGTACCGAGTTGACCTGGATGTTCCCCAGGAGCGGTGTCGTTTTGAAAGGTTTGACCGTTATCCCGGTTGCTGAAGTTGCTGCGGTAAGCAGCAGTACCGCACAGAGGCCGGTGATTACGATCCTGTACCAGGAATAGCCTTTTTTTTCTGTCATGACAGATACCTCGTTAAATAAAGAGGATTCAACGTTTTAAAATATAATTATATTGGTCGTTTTCACAAAACCAAGGATAACGAACTGGTATTAATACGATCCGGGGATAATTTTTTATCTCCCACCGGAACGCAGGTCAAATGACATCGGGATGCCTGAAATCTTGAGATTCCTCCCGATGCACAGGGGTCTGTGTTATTTTGATTCATTCGCCGGATCCCCGGGACAAACATTTTTATATTTATAATTATTGCATGTATATATCGGGGAAAATTTTAACGATGGGGAAACCAGATGCTCAAACAGATTTTACAGGAATTTTTACAGGGTGAGGGAGTCACCGCTGCGGTCGTCGTTGGCAGGGACGGTTTCGTAATCGAGAGTGCCGTGTCAGGAAAAATGGATATCGACGCAATCGGCGCAATGGCCTCAACAGGACTCGGTTCAGCCGAAGCGATGGGAAAAGAACTCGATAAAGGGGATATTATCCAGACGCTTCTGGAGATGGACCAGGGACCGATTATTTTGTCACCCTTGACGACGAGCGAAATGATCGCGATCGTTGCAAACGCAACGGCGAGTTCCGGCCGGATACGGTATGATCTGAAAAAGAACCGGGAACGACTGATCGCAGCCCTCTGAAACCCGGATCCCTGTCCAAAAAGATGCGACCGGCAGAAGATTTAACAGGGGACACTGTTCTCCCGGCAGCCAGGATTGCCGGTGTCCGGAGCACTGATGAAGGTGCCGGGAGATCCTGAGACGATCCCCGGAGCCATTTCTCATGAGGAGATTACCAAAAATCCCGGGCATCAGGAAAAAACGGTGCATGTATTCCCCGGGTCCCTGGTGGGACCGGCAGTCTTTTCCCTTTATATAAAACCTATTTTATATACCTATATTGTGAAGTGAACAGAATGGAACAAAAAAAAATCGGGCGTGAAGATTTCGAGGCATTGATCAAGGGTGACAAAAACATCTCCTCGTATATCGAACTTGACCCTATAGCCGGTTCATACTCGGTATTTGGGGTAAAAACGGCGAGCAACCCCAATTATCTCGTCAAGGCTATTTATGAAATGTACGAGACAAACCTTGACCGGAAGCTCGCGGTTATGGCGGTCAAGACCCTCTTTCACTCTGTCGGACTTGGATCTATCGGCCTCAACAAACTCCTAAAAAGCCTGGGCATGGAACTGAAACCAGCCGAATTTCTCATGCTCGTGTTCAGGCTCCAGCACCAGCAGGGCTGGGGGGCCCCGATGGAACTTGTAGAATCAGGGGAGTCGAGGATCATCCTCCGGACGCCGCATACGTTCGAATCGCTCGTCATGAAAGACTGGAAGATCCCGGTCTGCGGTATCCACCGGGGATGGATCGAGGGGGTCCTCACGGCAGTCACCGGCAAGAACTGGTTCTGCCTCGAGACAAAATGCTATGCAAACGGGGATGAATACTGTGAATTTATCGCGGACAAACGGGAAGCGAGCTGGAAATGGAAGGCCGAGGCAATCGCGAAAGGTGATTCGGCAATAACTGAGTATATCGATCACAAACCCCTCAAAGGTCAGATGAAACTGATCGACGACCCGGTGGTAATTATGCCGAGGTTCCTCTTCACGTCCATGATGGCCTCTCTCACCAAGACCATGGGTGAGATGCCTGCCAGCGGCATCAATTACCGGGCATATATGGAGATCGGGAAGGAGAATGTGGGGCATTACAAAACCATGGGTATCACGAACCCAAACACGCTCTCCGACATGGCGTTCGCTTTCTATTCGCAGATGGGGTGGTTCAAGATCATTAAGATGCAATGGGACGAGCCAACGAAAACCAAGACCATTACGCTCGATTATACTGCAGAATCTGAGGCCTTCGGTAAGACCGGGAAGCATGTATGCTTCTGCACGGCAGGCCTGCTCGCCGGCATTATAGAGGGTTCATTCGGGATCAAGGTCCAGGGAAAAGAGATACAATGCCGTTCGAAAGGAGACGAGCATTGCGTGTTTACTATCACGAACCGGAAGGAAAAAACTGATTAATCAGGCCTTCCTTTTTTATTGATCCCACAGACCGGGATGGTTCCTCAAAAATAAGAAAATGTTGCGGATTCTTATTTCTCAGCCTGTTCCTTCTCTTTTTTCAGGTTCTGCGAGAGCGCGATAATGCCGGTCATATCGCCGAGGTTCATGGTATTGAGTGCCGATGACGGGACGAGGATCAGGACCGAATTATTCGTTTTCAATCCTTCATAGAGCATATTCATGCCCCGGAGGTGAAGGGCCGTCGGATTATTCACATAGGTCTTTGCCGCATCCTCAAAACTCTTGGCGATCTGCCGTTCCGAGTCGCCGAGAATAACTCTTGCCTGCCGTTCCCGTTCAGCCTGGGCCTGCATCGACATGGCATTCTCGAGGCCGGTGGGTATGACGACATCCCTGATTTCCACGGAGAGCACCGTGATCCCCCAGCCGTCGATACGGTGCTGGATAATTTTCTGGAGTTCGACATCGATCATTTCCCGGCCGGCAAGCATATCGGCAAGCATGGTCTTCCCGATGACATCCCGAAGCGCTGTCTGGGAAGCAAGAAGGACTGATTCCTTGTACTCTTTAACCTCAAGTGCCGCCTTTTTCACGTCAATTACCTGCCAGAACAGGACGGCATCGACATTCACCGGCACGGTATCTTTAGTCAGGGTCTGTTCGGCATTGAACGGGGACGTGATCACCCGCAGATCGATGATATACGGGATTGTGTTGAGGAACGGTATAATCAGGACAAGCCCGGGCCCCCTGATGCCCGTGAATTTCCCTAAGAATAGCACTACGATCCGTTCCCATTGTTTTACGATTCTTATGCTGAGCGCAAGGAGCAGAAGAATGATTATAATCGCAATAAGTATGCCGAATGTTGTAAGAATATCCATGTTCCTTATCCTCCGGGGATTAAGCACTGGTATCGTACCGTAACAGAAAAAGGTAACGTATGATGCAGGTTCCCCCATAATTCCGAAACCATTAACAAGCCTTTCCGCTGAAGCTTTTCCCACTATGTGGAAGGAAGTGACGGTCGACCGCTGGATTGCCGGCAGGAGATCAAGTCTTCTGGATGTCCGGGCAGAGGTCGTCGCGATACTGGAACGGGTGAAGAACGAAGGGGATGCCGCCCTGAAGGCAATGTCCCGCCATGTCGTCCTCGAAGAAGTTGCCGTCCGGGAACGGGAGGTGCAGGCCGCGTACGATACCGCAGACCCTGCCATCGTCAGACGGCTTACCGAGGCAGCGGAACGTATCGAACGCTTCCATAAACTCCAGCGCCCGAGGAATCTCTGGCTTGAAACAATGGAACCCGGGATTGTTCTCGGGGTCAAGACCACCCCACTGCACCGTGTCGGTATCTACGTGCCGGGAGGCAGGGCTGCATACCCCTCAACTGCCCTGATGTGCGCCATACCGGCACAGGTTGCCGGGGTCCGGGAGATCTGTGCCTGTTCTCCCCCGCCCATAAAACCCCTCACCCTTGTCGCCCTCGATATTGCCGGCGTTACTGAAATATACAATGCCGGAGGGGCCCAGGCCGTTGCGGCCATGGCACTCGGGACAGAAACGGTCCGCCCGGTCCAGAAGATCGTCGGGCCCGGTAACGTGTATGTCACCATGGCAAAAATGGTGCTCCGCGATCAGGTGGCGATCGATTTCCCGGCAGGACCGAGCGAGGTGGCGATCATCGCCGATCACACTGCGGACCCGGAGATTATCGCCTCAGATATCCTTGCCCAGGCCGAACACGACCCTGATGCCGCCTGTCTCCTGATAACGACGGATAAGGATCTCGCCGAAAACGTCGGCCGGGAGGTCGCTTCGATGACGGCAATGGCCATGCGGAGAGAGATCATTGAAAAATCCTTAAATAATTCAGGTTACGTCATAGTCCGTGATATCGACGAGGCAATTGCTGTTTCCGACCTGGTCGCTCCTGAACATCTCTCGATCCAGACAGCCGATTCCCTCTCTCTTGTGACAAGGGTTGAAAATGCCGGAGCGATTTTTGTCGGCAGGTTCTCAGCGGTGGCAGGCGGGGATTATGCTGTCGGTACCAATCATGTCCTGCCAACTGCGGGGTACGCAAACCTCTACTCGGGACTTGATGTGAACCACTTCTGCAAGACCGCGTCGGTTGAGATGATCGACAGGCAGGGACTCGAACGCTTCGGAGATATTGTCGAGACGATTGCCGAAGCCGAGGGACTGTACGCCCATGCGGAATCCGTGCGTATCAGGCGCCGGAAACAGTAATATTTTTCTTCCGATCATGCGGTCAGATAATCCTGTTGATTTTGACCCCCTCGATCCACCTGGCCCTTACACGGCACGTCGTATCCAGGAATCCGTGCGGAGGTGCTGCAAGATCGGACGAACGGTTGATACATCCGCGATTCGGCTGATAGCCGGTGCCGATGCAGCATACTCAAACGACATGACATATGCCGCAGCCGTGGTTATGAAATTCCCGGAGGCGGAATTTGTTGAGGTGGCACGCTCGGTACGACCAACAAAATTCCCCTATATCCCGGGCCTGTTGTCATTTCGGGAAGGCCCCGCCATCATTGAATCGGTACGAACCCTGTCAGTGATCCCCGATGTCCTGATGGTCAACGGCCATGGGTATGCTCACCCGCGAAGAGCGGGACTGGCATGCCATGTCGGTGTCGTTCTTGATATTCCAACCGTCGGCATCGCCCGGAACCTCCTCACAGGGACTGCCGTATCGCCGGGGCCGCGAAAAGGAGATCGTGCACCGATCATGGACGCTGATGAGGTCGTCGGGATGGCGGTCAGGACAAAAGAGAGAGCAAAACAGGTTTATGTCTCTGCCGGGCACAAGGTAGATCTCGGCCAGGCGGTCGAAATTGTCATGGAGACCGTAACTACCAGTCTTTTTCCAGAACCCCTGCATATCGCAGACCGGATCTCGCGTGCCTCCAGGAAATCGGGTAATGCCGGGACGTTCCAGTAAATTCTTCCCCTGTTTTCACACTTTTTCCAGGTCGAAGACAAACCGGCGGACTCCGGGGGCAATATTCCCGCATTTCCGCCAGAAAACGGTTTTGAGTCTCCTGTCCCGGAACGAACAAATCAGGTCAGCAATTTCAGCCTCCTTTTTGAACGTATAGAAGTGGATCATTCCTTTATCACGGACCACCGGGGATATGATATCGAGGATGCGGTCCATCCCGTAGGGCGCAGGAATAACCGCCCGATCAAATATCTGATCCCCGTACAGGGCCGGGTCCCGGGCATCACCTTCGATAACGCGAACCCTGGTTCCCGCATCGTTAAGCCGGATATTTTCGGTGAGCCAGTGGACAGCATCGGGATTTTTCTCAACAGCCACAACGGGTATACCCTTTTTCGCAAGGGGAATGACGAACGGTCCGGTGCCGGCGAAGGGGACAAGGATCGTTTCTCCCGGGACTGCCTGCGAGGCAACGCGATTCCTTTCGGATGCGAGGCGGGGGTTATAAAAGACCCGGGAGAGATCGATGCGGTACGAAATCCCGTATTCCCGGTGAGTCGTAATCGTTGAATTGCCGGCGAGGACGTCAAATGAGGCCAGTCGTTGTTCTCCCGCAATCATAGAGACCTTGTTCAGGACTGTTTTTATGTGTTTCCGTTTTTTTATGATAATCCCTGCAATCTCCGGCCCATATTCGTAGATTTCGCCGGATAGCGTAAGTACCGCGATGTCCCCGACAACGTCATACCTACGGGGGACCGACTGCTTCATCCTTTCCGGAATAATACCTGCGAGGTCTTCGGGAAGACCCATCAGTACCATTAGCGGTGTACCAGGACTTCAAGAGATCGTCCTGGAAAACTTCCAGTGAACCATTACGTGGGCCCGGAGAACCGGGAGCAAAGGCAGACGACAGGATTAAAGGCAGTAAAACAAGTTGGATCCGGGCGCGATATCGGTCCCTGCAGTACAATAACAGGATGGTGAATAACCGATCGGTCCCGGGACGGATGTATCCCGCGCCGTAGATCACCTGATCGCTGATCTGTTTTCAAATGGTATCACCACACCATCATATTCTGAGTACTATGCAGACCGATTCTCTTTCAATAGCCCTAAAATTTGTTACCGGTGGCGGGATTATCGCCGGGGTAACATGGCTTGCCCGGTATGCAGACCCGAAGTACGGCGGTATTCTCGCGGCCGCACCGATAACGACAACTATCGCCTTCCTGTTCACCAGGTATGAAAGCGGCCAGGCAACGGCCCAGCAACTGGTACTGAGCGCATTTTATTTCGCTATCCCGTCATTACTCTTCCTGGCATGCCTTTTTTTCCTCATGAGCCGGATGTCCGTGCTGCAGGGACTGGCCGGGGCCTATGCCGTCTGGCTTGCAGGCGTGCTGGTCCTGAACCGGGTGCTCGTGGGATTGTGATCCCCGGGTAAACCTGGCCTGTCGGGGCAAATCATTCATGTTTCAGACAGACCGGACCGGGAACGATCTCATTTTTTGTCGCGCTCATATCCGGTGATAAAACATTGAGTGGATTTTGGAAGTACTTTTAAATTCACGTGTATCTGGGTTCAGTTCTAATCCTGCCAGGTTACCGCAGCACGGGTCAGAGCCCCGTGAGTGTCATCGGACATTGATGGGACAGGTGCCCGGGGTCGGAGTTACGTAATCGTCTGAAAAATTACGGTTTATTGTTCGAAAATTCGGTGATCGAAAAATAGCCCACATCGTCAAAGTATTTCTGTGACTCCTTTGACTGGGCGAAACTGATAAAATCGCTCTCAAGGGGAGACGGAGCGCCTTTCGTGATGTAAAGGAGCGGTCTGGTCATCTTTGAAATATAATACGTATTGTTGCCATCCGCTCTGTTCAGCTCGAGCCTGATGCTCTCGCGTGCCGTGCTGATATTTGCCGGAAGAGCCGGGCCTGAAACAGAATCACGCAATTTCAATATTTTTACACCGGGTTCACGTTCGGCAAACCCGAAATCTGCAAAACCGATACTATTCGGGTGGTTAACGACTGCCATTACAACCGCTTCATTACCGGCAACGGCCAGTGGCGTTACATTGCTGGCACCGGCATAATCTGTCACCTGCATCGATGGGGAAAGATTGGTCTGGGGCGGGTTGATCCACTGTGCGAATGTCTCTTCCGTCCCCGAATCATCGGACCTCTGGATCACCGTCCTGATACCGCTGAGGTGAGTGAGGTTAGAAATATCCTCGGATTTATCATCGTACAGGGCGAGAAGTTCATTTTTATCGGCCTGGTCCGCCGGATAATTCCGGTCAACGATAACGACCACGGCACTGCCGCCGATCTTGTATCCCTGGAGATCCGGGTATTTTACCAGCTCGTCGGGATTGAGGTTTCTTGACGACGAACCAAGATCGGTCAGGCCCTGGCCGACTTTCTGGATACCGGCTCCCGACCCTCCTCCCTCGACCTTGATTTTAACATCGGGGTGGTTCAGGGTATATGCGTTGGCCAGAGATTCCGAGACCGGCTGAATTGTTGTCGAACCTGAAATATTAAGTGTTTGTGGAGGTTTTGCCGGCAGTTTCGGTGCAGCCGGGGAGATAAGAAACATTGCCGCGATGATTATAGCGACAAAAACAACCGTAATGGTTATAATAATTGCCACCCTCTTCGTATTCGATCCAGGTAGTGGCGCCTCATCTTTTTCCGTCAATATTCTGGTCCCCCCTATGCCGGAGCTCGTACTTTTAAAAGATATCCGGGAGGTCGGAATAAACTTGTGGATGGAATTTATAGATTCCATGTATCACTATATATTCTCTATGAAAACACTCTAACTACTATAAATTTTTAATTATTTCCGTAGTATGACCTCAGGTCCCAGGATCTTCCCAAGGGTTTTCCGCCTGACGGATCCGGAAAGGAAGAACCCGAATTCACTGCAGACATCAACGTTTATCATTATTACCGCTATATTTGTCGGCCTTCTCATCACCGTTCTCATTATTTCCAGGATCCAGGTAATGGGGGGATTTACCAGTTTCGAACAGCAGGCTATGGTTGATAATGTCAACAGGACCCTGAGCGGCATTGACGACAGGATTGATAATCTTGACACGCTCGCGCTGGTGTGGGCGGGGTCTGAAATTACCCGCACGATTCTTGCATCTCCGGCAAGCACTCCCGTTCTAAACGAATTCCCTGATAGTACATTCACCAGCGCCGATGCAAATGTCCTCATAATTCTCGACCGGAAAGGACACACCGTTGCCCATAAATATATAAGTCTCGAGTCAGCAGGGCAGCAGCCTACACCGCGGAGTCTCCTCGATGCATTAGAAAACCAGCCTTTCTACCAGGTGAGCAGTGGAAAAAAAGGGATCCTGAACCTCGATTCGGGACCGGTACTTGTCGCCGTCAGACCAGTAGTTGACGAAGGCCAGATCATCGGGTACCTTCTTATCGGCAGGAATCTCGATACCACCGAACTCGGTAAGATATCCGATCCCCTCGGGTCCCATGCCTCGGTGGAACCGGTGGGACCGGGGAACCTGGGAAGCATGGCGGGCAGTGTTCCTCCAGGAGCCGGCGACACAATTGTATCACCCGAATCTGAAACAATGATTGCGGGTTACCGTATACTCCCTGATATCCGGGGCGGCACACCTTTGGTGCTTAAAACAGAATTACCGAGGCCGATATACAGATACGGAATTGCCTCGATGAATTATATATTTTTGTCCCTCCTGATTGTCGGGTTCATTTTCGGGGGTGCCATTCTCGTTCTACTGGAATACAGTGTGATTTCAAGGATAACCCGTCTTAACAGGGAAGTCCAGTATATCGGCTCTTCAGGCAACTCAAGCGGCAGGGTGAAACCCCGGGGAAATGATGAGATCACCTCCCTTGCAGAGTCCGTCAATCTGATGCTCTCTTCCCTCGATCAGTCCCGGGAAAAATTAAAGCAGAGTGAATCCCGGTATGCAAACCTGTTGAACAATGCAAACGACTGCATATTTTCCATAACGACCGGTGGGATCCTCCTCTCCTACAACCGGCAGCTCAAACGCCTTGCAAAAAAGGTCGGCTCAGATCTCGTCATCGGGGAACATCTGGCCCTGATCACCACGCCGGAAACGAGAGATAATTTTATTGAAGCGCTCGGTGCCGGACTTAGCAAAGAACCGGATTATAAAGGGACCCGGACTTTTGAACTGGTAATTGCCGGGACCGACGAGAGCGAGTATATACTCGAGTCGAGCGTGCAGTACATTCCTGCGACTGCCGACTCGTCTCCCTTATTTTTCTGTATCTCAAGAGATATCACCGAACGAAAAAATTATGAGGCGAGTCTTGTCGCTGTCACGCAAAAGCTCCAGTTGCTCTCAGCTATCACCCGCCATGACATCAAGAACCAGCTGACAATCCTGTTCGGATATCTTGACCTGTCAAAAAGGATTAATGACAGTTCCGACATCGGACCGATGTGCGAGAAGATGGAGCGGGTCGCACGGAGGATATTGTCCCAGATAGAATTTACCGGGGATTACCAGGAACTGGGGATTAAAACCTCCACCTGGCAGGATCTCCTCATCACCTTCAAATATGCAATCTCCCATCTCGACATGCTACCGGTCCGCCAGGTGATCGACGTAAAACCTGTCGAGATCTTTGTTGATCCCCTCTTCGAAAAGGCGATCGGCAACCTGGTCGACAATTCGCTGGTCCATGGAGAACACGTAACCGAAATCAGACTGTCTTCTGCGGAGACCAGTCATGGTCTCCTTGTCGTCTACGAAGACAACGGCATCGGGATACCCGACAAAGACAAGGAGAATATATTCAAACAGGGTTTTGGCAAAATTAACGGGTTCGGGCTGTTTCTTACCAGGGAAATACTATCGATTACAAAAATTTCCATCCGGGAAACCGGGGAACCAGGGAAGGGAGCCCGTTTTGAGATTTTTATTCCGAGGGGGAAATTCCGGTTTTCACCAGGTGTCGTCCATGGAATAACAGGATCATCTGAAGCCTCATCATCTTCTGCAAAGGACTGATCCCGAAATGAACCGGTTCAATGACCAGCCGGGATTTGTAAGAAAAATAGCACCTGTAATGACCCGGTCAGGCTTCCTGGCCATTCAGGAAAATCCCGGATAATAAAAAAATTGGCAGTACCATTCATCGGAGGCCGGCAATAATCAGGTAATGATAGGGGCCGGCTTCCGCTACGGACAGGATATGGAAACCGATGGACCTGATAAGAGACGTAGCTTTTTCGATAGAGAATCTGATCTCGGCTGGCGGGCCGAACGGGGTCGGTTCATCCTTCCAGTCGAGGTCGACGAGCAGCCCGGACGGTTTTAACATCTTCCCCGCGTTCCTGATCGCCATTGCCGGGTCCCTGAAATCATGGAGGTCGATCCCGTAAAACACAAAATCTGCACATTTTCTGCAGACAACTGCATCTTCTGCTGTACCGACCCGGAGGACCATGTTGGTAAGCCCTTCGTCCCTGGCCCGGCTGGCGAGGTGCCCGATCGCTTCGGGACTGATATCGACCCCGAAGACCTTTCCTCCGGACCCGGCGATTCTCGCCGCAGGGAGCGCAAAATAACCCTCGTTACATCCGATATCCACAAACACCATTCCTGGTTCGAGCCCGATCGTAGTAAGGATCACGTCGGGGTCCTGCCACCGCCTCCTCTCCGGATCATCTGGAGAGAATCGTTTGCCGTTCATCGCGATCTGCCTCCTCCAAAAAGCCGGTTAAGATTGCCGGAATATTCCCGTGGTCCTGCATCAGGGTTTTCTCCTGTTGCTTTTTTTTGGCCCCTGACTTTTTAACCATACGTCAAATCCGAAACGTGAGGCATATTGAGATATCTGCCCGCATCGTTGAATTTGTGAGAGTCTCGTTATCAGGGAATTCTGGTTTTGCAAGCTCCCGTTTATGGCACCCTGTTTTCAGTTCCGCAGGCAGGACGATGAGATAGTTTTATCGTTCCCGGTAATAATCCGTTCTTATTCATGGAGGGCCTTTCGGATTTTTTCAAAAAATCCGGCTGGCCTGCCTTGTGTGGATGATGTTGATGAAGCAGATTTTCCAAGAAAATTCCATAAGAAAAAAATGTATTAATTTTGTTATTTTCGCCTGTATCATGGTCGTTGTCCTCGAAAACCCTGTTTCCGGCCAGGTATTCGGCATAACTTCGCAGCAGGCCGGATCGATCGCGGTGTCATCGGTGCCGTACCAGACCACGATCTCCCTTGACAACCGGCAGGCAGGCGTAACCCCTGTCGTACTCAACGGGATTTCTCCGGGAGCTCATACCGTGCTCCTTACCACTCCCGGATATCTTCCTTATACTCAACAGGTAACGGTGAATGCCGGGTCCGTAACCCGGGTTTATGCAGTTCTGATTCAAAAACCCCGGGTCATCCCTTCCGCAGGTTCTATCAGGATCTCTTCTTCACCGACCGCTGCAACTATATACATCGACAACCGGCTCATGGGAGTTACACCCATGACTATCGGCGGAATATCCGCAGGGCAGCACCAGGTTCTGCTGACAAAACAGGATTTCGGGAATTATGACGCCCAGGTCACCGTGTCGGGCGGAGCCGTGACAGATGTTTACGCCATCCTGGATAAACAACCGTCTGCTGCAACCCCGTCAGGTACAATCAGTGTGGTCTCAACACCGTCTTTTGCGAGTGTCTATCTTGACAACCGGCTTACCGGGGTCACCCCGGAGACGATCAACAGAGTTGCACCGGGCCAGCATGAGCTACGAATTCTAAAGCCGGGATATACCGGGGTAACAAGGAGCGTTACCGTGGTCGACAACCAGATTGCGGCAGTAACCGTTGTGCTCCCGGTCAACCCTTCGATATATCTCTGATTTTTTTAAAGGAAGATATTAGTGCTTTTTCCAGGCGCTGAAAATCCCTTGAAATGCAATTTGGGGAGATGGATATCCTGATGCGGTTGTCCTCAAATCAGATTATATTAATTTTTTTCGTTAATCTCTGCCGAATTTTTTTTGATACGGCCATATGACAGGATACGAGAAATGATAAGGGCCGGATGCGGGTGCCGGATTTAAAATTCACCATATAGCCAGAACCTGTCGGTTTTATCACCATACCACAGAGTATTTAAAAAAATCTCATTAAATAGTATACCGTTTCAGGATATATTGTGTTCCGGATCACCGGGGCACAAGAACTGTAGGAGGAATATACTTGAATTCAACCAGACCCATCGGTGTCGTTCTGATTGCCATCGCAATACTGATGGCGCTGACCGGTAGTGTCATGGCCGACAGCTCAGCACGTGCTGGCAGTACAACCGATACCCAGCTGGCTTCGGTTACTACCCAGCTTAGCACGAGGTTCGTGGGTACTGATCCAGACGTGCCCGTAACCCTTAATTATGCCGTGTCGGCCAAAGGCATTACCCTTGCTGATGGGACGTACGTACCGATGACCGGGACTGCAACAGCATTCTTTACCGCACACGTACAGGGAGGAGACGGCAGCACCGGTGAAAAGGCCACAGACATCTACTATTCAGAATATGCATCGGCAAGCGGGCTCATCAACAGTTTCAGCAAGTCATTCTCGTACCAGGGCGGCGTAAGCCTGGTCTAGATTCAGGAGCAGGAACGTATTGGAGGACACAATCCTCCAGATACCCTGTCCCGGATTTGGTAATCGCTTCTCCTTACTCAATTTTTATTTTAAGGCGGGGCTGACGATTATGCAGACCGCCACGGGATTTAGTGATAAACAAGGGAAGCTTTCACGGGTAATTGCTCCGGTGAAAACCATGAAAATACTCCTCTTTCCTCTCTTTCCTGGTGGGCCACCGGCCTGTTGCAATGAACAGGAAAATTAAGGGAGACCTCCCTATAGTAGTACCTATGAAATATACGGCACGTCATATCAGAAGATTTCTTGACCAGGGAAAAATAGACGCCGATCTCTGGAAAGCCCATTTTCCATCGCTCCTTGAGTCCTGTGTGCCAACCTGCCGGGACTGCGGGGATTTTAAATCGAACCTCTGCCAGGGTGGAAAAGACCCGGTAGACTGTTTCCTTGGAATACAACAGCAGCAGGAACCAGGGAGAACCGGGAAACTAAGATCACACGGTTCAAGACCGTGGGAAGGAACAGTTAGCGGAAAACGTCGCCATAAGATAACGAACAAGGTATTCGACCAGTCGAAGATGTGATTGCCTATAGGTATTCACGAAAAACATTCCAAAACTATTCTGCACGGCAGAGCTGATTCGCAAAGATTCATCATGCCGGAGGATGTAATCCAATTGCCGGTCGTCGCTTGGGGGCCAGGCCGGTTAATATAGGGGGGGATTGCCAGTGAACAATAACGGTAATGGAAATCCGATACCGGTTGAAGCACAATACCTCTATAAGAAAGCCGTCGAATGTGCTGAGAAAGGAAAACATGAGACCGCCTTTCAGTACCTGAGGCAGGTCGTTACGATGGCACCACGGTTTTCGAAGGCATACAATGAAATGGGTAATTGTCTCTGCCACATGGGCCGCGAGAGGGAAGCGCTCGCGAAATACAAAAAAGCATTGGCAATTGATCCCGGTTTCACAGAAGCCATGCAGGGCGTTAATATCGTCCTCGACATACTTGGGGAGTACAAACGGTGACATACAGGTATCGGCGGAACCGGGATCTCGTAACGGGACGGGAGATGTAAACCGGAACCCTTGCCAGGAGACCTGGCCTGGCATCGATGCCTGGGTCCGGCACCGGGAGAACCAGGTCAGGTCGATCGCGAAACGAGCGAGTTTACGGTATCGCAAAAAATCCTTATCTCTTCTTCTGTTGTATAACAGCCAATCGAGGCCCTGACAGTCCCTTCCGGGTGGAACGAACTTGCCAGGGGCTGGGCACAGTGCATTCCTGAACGGACACAGATCCTCTCCATATCGTCAAGCCGGGTTGCACATTCCGTCGGGGTCAGCCCATCGATGTTGAATGAAATAACCGGCGTATTGTCGGGGCTGTATACAGAAACCCCGGGTATATCGATGATACCGGCACGCAGTTTTTTTCCGAGGTCGGTTTCATGCCGGTGAATATTTTTCACGCCAAGTTCCCTGACAAGGCCGATCGCTTTTCCAAGCCCGATCACACCGGGAATGTTCGGGGTGCCCGGTTCAAACTGCGCAGGAGGGGGAAGGAGTTCATACGAGTCCAGGTATACATTTCTGACAATTCCGCCGCCATGGTTTGAGATGCTTAAATCCTTGTAATCTGCAACATAGAGAGCGCCGGTCCCCTGCGGGCCGAGCAGTCCCTTATGTCCGGGTATCGCAAGGTAATCGATATCACCGGTTTCGAACGGAACATGCCCCACGGATTGTGCCCCGTCCACGACGACAGCCGCACCCGCATCATGGGCTATTTTCGTTATTTCGTGGACAGGCTGGAGGGTCCCGGTAATATTAGGCATATGGGTGACGGCCACGATCTTGGTCTTTTTGGAAAGAAGCGGGTTCAGTTCTTCAGGATCGATTATACTGTTCCGGTGGGGGAGGATTTTTATCCTGACCCCCCGTTCCTTAAGTGCCATCCATGGAAGGAAATTGGAATGGTGATCAATTGAGGTGACAATCACTTCATCGCCGCGTTTCCATTTCAGGCCGTGGGCGACATGGTTGATGGAATCGGTCGTATTTTTGGTAAAAACCAGGTGGTCCCTGGGGACGCCGAGGAACGAACCGAGGTCATCCCTTGTCTTTTCAAATTCTTCAGTAGTTTTCCGTGCGAGGCGGTGGGCCCCACGTCCATGGTTCGCCGAATAATGGTAAAAATAATCACACATCGCCTCAACCGCCCTCCGGGGGGTCGGGCTCGTCGAAGCTGAATCGAGGTAGATACACTCGTTGAGGATAGGGAATTCTTCCCTGAGACACGCCAGGCTGTACATCCAGAACACGTTTTATCCTCATACCACAAAGATGATTCTATGGCGCCAAAGATCATTTTAAACATCCTGGCAACCCTTATTGATCGCAATATTTACGGTAACCGCTATGATCCAGGAAAATTCGCTTCTTGACGCGATAGGCAATACCCCGCTCGTCGAGATCAAAAAATTAAATCCTTATCCGAAGGTCCGCATATTCGCGAAACTCGAGGGATGCAACCCGGGCGGTTCGATAAAAGACCGGACCGCAAAATATCTGATCACTCATGCGGAAAGAACCGGAAAGCTGAAAAAGGGTGTGACCATTATCGAGCCGACCTCAGGGAATACCGGGATATCGCTTGCGATGATCGGCGCGGCAAGGGGATACCGTGTAAGGCTCGTTATGCCGGGTTGCGTCAGCATCGAAAGGCGGCGGATTATCGAGGCATTCGGTGCCGATGTCGAAATAACCCCGGATGAAGAAGGTACTGACGGAGCGATACGCCGTACGTGGGAGATTGTAAAGCGAGACCCCGATGCCTGGTACATGCCCGACCAGTTCACGAACGAGGCAAATATTCTCGCGCACTATGAGACCACCGGCCCGGAGATGTATGCACAGGCGGATGGAACCATCGATTGTTTTGTTGCAGGGATGGGGACTACCGGGACCCTGATGGGTGTGGGAAAATTTCTCAGGGAAAAAAACCCGAAAGTCCGGATTGTCGGGGTGGAACCCGAACCGGGTCACTCGATACAGGGACTGAAAAACATGGAAGAGGCAATTGTCCCATCCATATACGACCCTGCCAATATCGATAAAAAAATCAGGGTTTATAGCGAGGAGGCATACCGGGTGGCACGACAACTGGCTACAAGGGAAGGGATCTTCACGGGTATGTCGAGCGGTGCCGCGCTTGCCGGAGCGCTCGAGGTAGCAGCATCAATGGATGAGGGGATCATCGCGACCGTTTTCCCCGACAGGGGAGACAGGTATCTGAGTACGACATTATTCCGGTCGATATGCGGGAAGTGCAACCCGTAAGATCTTTAAAAAATCCGGCATCTTCGACCTGCCCGGGCATTGATACCGGAGAGACCTGTCGGGAGAGCGGGAAAAATTACAGGAAAGGAAAAACCATTCCCATTTGGTTCCCGTCAGGAATTCAATGTTCCCGGAATTTTTTTCGCGCAAAACCACGGACGAGGAATAATAACCCGAGAATGATCGCCACGATCGCTGCAAGGTACCCCGCGGAATAAGGAAAGAAGAAAAACCATGCACCGATAATGATAAAGATGAGCCCTGAAAATGGCCATCCACGCCTCTGGAACGCATGTGATATGATTGCAGATCCGAAAAAACCAAACCCGAGACCAATCAGCACCCCCGAAGCCGGATATCCGATGAGTATCCCGACTCCGAGGCCGATGAGTGCACCTGCAGGAATGAAACCATATCCTCGGGGTTGTACTGGGGCTTGTTTCTGTTGTTCTTCCGGCATACGTGGTGATAGGTTTCCTGATATAAAAAGCGCAAGGATAGTCCCTGTTCCATAGAATGCCGGACAATGAAACGACAGGTATTAGGCAGGACAGACAACAATAAATAACATCATTCGAAAATTCTTCCTTCAAAAAGTGGGTTTTTAAAATACCATTAAATAATTTCCAAGCGTCCACACAAGTGCGATATGTTTAGGGAAATCCCGGAATTCAAAGTGCCGCATGTAAAAATGTTAAAGAGAAATGAATATGCGTTTTCCGGCATTGAAGCAGCAATTGTACTGATTGCGTTCGTTGTCGTGGCCTCCGTGTTCTCATATGTCGTGCTTGGCGCAGGTTTTTTCACCATTCAAAAAAGCCAGAAGATTGTCCATGCAGGGGTAACCCAGACGGCATCCAGTATTGCGGTCAGGGGGGATGTGATCGGGTTGGACTCATTTAATGACGGCACGGTCAGTATCCTGGATTTTGATATTGGACTGGCAGAAGGAGAATCACCAGTTGATCTCTCGAAATTAAGCATGACGTACAGTACCCCGGAACAGACCCCGATCACTCTGACGTATATACCACCTGGTTCAGCGGCACCACCGACGTATGGCCTCACGCCGGGTTCATGGACCATTATCTCACCGGATATGCAGACCGGAACTGCCCTCTTACAGCAAGGCCGGCATGCTACGATCGGAGTAAGGCTTCCGGTCCCCTTGCACCCGGGAGAAGATTTCAACCTGCAGATAGAACCAGAGAACGGGGCATCGTTAGGGATTGGGAGGACTATTCCCGCGGGTGTAACCAACACCACGTTACTCTACTGATTTTTTTATTTTCCGGTCAATTGATCGATACGAGGAGTCTAAAGGATACGGGAATCCATCAGGTCAGCAGACCAAAAATAATTGAGAAAATTATAATCCGTAAGCGGGTTTCGGAGAGACATGAATGCCCCTGTTAATGAAACCGCAGCGGGGCATCGGTTGTTCTTTTTTCATGGGCCTTGCCATATTCTTGTTAATAGTTTTGATCTTCATCTCATTTCACCTTCCGGCAGAGGGCTATAGAAACATATTGAATAAAAGTCTATTTCCTTGCTTCAGATTTTGAAAGTAAATTTTCTCTCTTGGGTGTTAACAGATAATTTCGGAACATTCACTGCACCAGACCCGGTTCTTCAGTAATGCCAGGGAATATGTTGTTTGGGGAACCACGTTCTTCACAAACAGTGGGTTTCCATTCTCTTTCATAATTCCCCAGAACGTCGTTGTCTCTTTTTCCCCATTTTGGAACAACTCTGTATTTTCTGCCTTCGATCATTTTGGATGCTCACATGTACCAAATCATCAGGAGAATAAGTAATTGAGGAATTACCGGAAGCAGGGTTGAACGTAAATAGAGTGGGGTCAAGAGGAATGTGAGGTTACAGACCACACTCTATTCTTTTCCGTAGTGCGGGAATTTGCATTGCCACATGAGGGTACGTTTTGACTGGGCTGCTGGTGTACCCTGAGATGGAAGTATACTTCCTATCTATAAATGTTTTCTGGCAATCACCTGCCGATTTTTACCAGGTGCCAGAGAAACGTACTATCCGACGCCTTGACAGAACCTGTTTTGGGATCCGGGCGGACACATCGCAAGCAGGTGGAAGAGGATATCGTCCATTATTCCCAGGCAAAAGGGAAAGGGTATAGCGTCATTGTTACCGCTGATTTTCCCTATAAATTACAACGAAGAAATGAAGAAAATATCGTCGCCGAATTTAAACGAAAAAAAGCGCAGGGGTGTCTTGTCTTATCTCATATTACGATTGTCTCCGCCGCCCCCGAAGGGCGCCCCGGCGGCGGTTCAAAATGAATTAATGACGACATTAATTGACGAATTTAGTATTTTGATAATCTGAAGGCAGGGGGTTATCATATCAATACGATAGGACTCGTTTAGGATTTGAAAAAAACTGGTGGTGAATTGAAACTATACCCAAGGGAAATTACCACGACACTTGAAAGGAGTGCCTTTTACATACGCAGGCTGGAGGATGTCTTTCCGGTGCGTGTGAAAAAACAAAACGAGAAGAATAGGGATCCGGGCAGGTCCGGAAAAATTATCGAATTATTGGGGTTTCAGAAATATTCTGAATTGCAATCGGAGTAGGTGATTGTAATGGGGGTATACTGAAATCCGATCATCGCACGAGCATTTGTACCTGATGAATTCGCCTCCTGTTGCTGCTCCCTTATTGTCATCGGCCCGGATAACCCCTTCTCCTCAGGGGCCCGGTAACCGGAATTCCGGGTTTGGGATTTACCTGCGTAATCCTCCCGGCGATTCCATAGGGAAGTGGCACACTCCATTATGCTGTATTCACGTTCTGTACGTCCCGGGCGGGTTCGATAGTACTCACCCGATTGTATAGTATGTTTGACATAATGTCTAATATACTTTACTATAGGTGCCATTAATCCCGCACCGTTCTGTGGAGAGATCAGTATTTAACCCCCAATACGGCGTGGCTGGCTGGCTGTTGGATACGGTAATAGCATGGAGCGCCCTGAAGGTATGTTTCCCAGGTCCCTTCACTCTCCGCCCATACGGGTTCGGGATGTCGGTGCAACCGGCCAGGAATAAGCGACGTGACATATCCAATTCACGGGCCGGGAATAATGATTACTTTTTATTCCTGCGCGTATCCGGTTCTTCTTCGTCTTCAATGATAAAAATCTCATCGATCCTTTTGCCAAAATATCGGGCAATTCGTGCTGCAAGGAGAAGAGAAGGGTCGTACTGCCTGTTCTCAAGGGCGAGAATTGTCTGTCGTGTGACCCCGATCTCGCGGGCGAGATCTTCCTGGGTGAGGTTGTTGATGGCACGAAACACTTTGATACGGTTGTTCATCCTAGGATGCCCCGAATTTCCTGTCGTAATACAGGGAAAGGATGACATAGAGAAGGATAATTCCGCACAGGATAGCCATCAGCCTGAAACCCACGATACCGACACGCCGGTTATAATTATTAAGTTCCTCGTTAAGGGCTTCGATCACGACCCACAGGGCAAAGAGGAACAATCCGATCCAGGTGATCTGTAACGTCCTCAATGAAGTAATCCCGATGATTTTTTCTGCCCGTTCGTCTATTACAACCTCGTCGATATACATCCGGGCAACATAAACGAATGCAATGCCGAAAAGTACGGCAACCAGCGAGGGCAGCGGACTTGCGGACTCCACCGACCACCAGAATATTCCTACCTCAATAAATGCAACAGCAGCAACGAGAAGATAGAATGAGTTTTTTTTCATCGTTATCCCATCCCCGGGATGAATCCCGGAAAGGTAAAAAATTCGGATATTCTGATAAATTCACCGGGAAAACCAGAACACCCATGGTTACCAAATTATTCATTCCTCAACGCATCGATCGGGTCCAGGTTCGATGCCCGCCATGCAGGATACAGTCCCGAAAGGATACAGACGACGATGCCGATGATCATCCCGTACGGGACGTAGATGATACTATCGGGCAGGAAGAAATAGGCAGTATTGCCGATCATCGCGCTTACTACCGAGTATCCGATCGTAAGACTGCATATCCCCCCGACGATTGCACCGATAATCCCGAGGATAAACGCCTCGTAGAGGAACATCCGTCTCACTTCACCTTTTTCTGTCCCGATCGACAACAGGATACCGATCTCCTGTATCCGTTCATTCACCGACATCATCATGACATTGAATATGCTGACGGCTGCGACGACGAGTGAAATGCCGCCGATGGCGAGAATAAACGAGGTGATTGTCCCGAGCGTCTGGGAAATACTCGTAAGGCGTGAACTTGCATCGGAGATGCGGACGACCTGGTTCCTGTTCTTGTTCAGTTTCGTATCGATTGCCGATTCCACGGTACTGATGGTATCGACATTCTGAAGGATTACATTGACCTGGTCATAGAGATCTTTATCGCCGTAATGGTCGGTATACCAGGTATCCGACACAATGATTGCATTATCCGTATTGATCCCGTCTGAAGTGAAGCCTCTGGTCGGCAGGATTCCGGAGACCCGGACTGTCGGTCTGTCGACTGTGTTAGGCGGTCCGATTTTTATCCGCGTCCCAATCTGGAGGTTGAAATTACTCGCAACCGAAGCACCGACAATCGCATCACTCGGCCCACGGATGGTATCCCCCTGTTCAACAGTAAGGAATTTTGGAATATCGTTCGGGTCGAATCCATAGATCGAACCCCTGCCATTGGTAGATCCGACAGTGAACTGTGACGATGTCCGGTGTATTGGTATCACCTCGTTCAGTCCGGCGGCATTTCTGATGTCATTCAATTCGCTTTTATCTATGCCCTGCTGTTGCGTGGTCGTTCCACCGGCGCCCGGTTCCGTTCGTACCACGTCGGGGGTGATGATAACCGTATTCACACTGGATGACAGCTGCTCCTTGACAGAGAGTTGCATATTTGCACCGAGCATTCCCATCGACGAGATTGCGACTACCCCGATTACGATACCGATTGATGCAAGAAGGGATCGAAGAAAGTTCAGCCTCACGCTCCGTACTGAGAGTTCGAAAAAAATATCTCTCATGACGATATAACCCTCCCGTCTTCCAGTTCGATCGTCCGGTGGGCATATTCCGCGATCTTCGGGTCATGCGTGACAAGGATAACGGTTTTTCCTTCCTTGTAGAGGCCGGCAAGGATCTCCATAATCTGGAGTCCGGTCTTCCGGTCGAGATTTCCCGTCGGCTCATCGCAGAGGAGGATCTTGGGGTCGTTGACAAGGGCACGGGCTATAGCTACCCGCTGCTGCTGCCCTCCTGACAACTGCGAAGGCCGGTGGGCACTCAGGGCATCGTCAAATCCTACTGACCGGAGTACCGCTGCCGCTTTGCCGGATTTGTCACGTTGTTTATATTTCAGGATCAGCGGGTATTCCACGTTCTCGTACGCCGAAAGCAGGGGGATTAAATAAAATTTCTGGAAGATATACCCGATGGTGTCCCTGCGCATATGCGTCCGCTCCAGCCCCGACATCCGTGCCACATCCTTTCCTTCGATATAAAGACGGCCTGATGAAGGGACATCGAGTATCCCCAGCTGGTTCATGAGGGTCGACTTCCCAGAGCCTGATGGTCCCATAATCGCGATGAATTCATTCTCCATTATGTCCAGGCAGACATGATCGAGCGCTGTAAAATCACCGCTCTCCAGGTGGTACACCTTTGAGACATCCGAGAGCTGGATGAGGGGATCTTCATTCATCCCGGTCCACTCACTGCTTCTTCAGCTTTTTCATGATCGGCTTTCTCTTTAGCCAGAGAACGATACCGGCTACGATAACAATTCCACCGATAATAACCGGGTAGAACGCAGAAAAGCCTCCACCCCTGTTTCCGCCGAATCCGAAAATACTGCCCCCGCCCGGTGGCCCTCCGGCGTTTCGTTGTGCAGTAGTTCCTGATGAGGACGTACCTGTGGAGGATGAACTCGAAGAACGTGAACCCGAAGACGTGCCTGAGTAGCCGAATGACCTGAGATCAAGTGTTTTTATGGCAGAGAACGAATTCCCATCGGCGTCTTTCCATGTTACCTTCACCGGGACGGCCGACAGGTCGTCAGCGGCGAATGTCAGGGTGAAACTGGAAAAATCATCCGATGCGAGCGACCCGATCGCATATTCCCCATACGGTTCGATGGGACGTGCCGGAGAAACGACCGTTATAACCATCCCCATTGCATCGGTAATCCCGGCATTGCTGACATCCCCGGTCAGCTGGTACCCCGCACCCTGGGTGGTCAGTGCGATGTTGTTGATAACCGGTACTGCGGCAACCTTGTTAACACCAAGGTTCAGGGGTAATACCACGTCGGTTGCATGATCATTATTCCCGTTGTTATAGGTGACATGGAACTTCAGATCGGTTCCCTGGTGTGGAGTTACCTGGAATGAGACAGTCTGCGATGCACCGGCATCGAGCGTGCTGATGAATTTCTGGGTCGGGATCACATCCACCCCGGTACCTGTCGGGGTTACCATGATATTTTTGACCGGACCATTGCGGGGGTTCACAATACTCAGATTTACCACGTCCTTGGTTCCCTCGGAGAAGTTATCGGGTTTATCGACGATGATGGCGGTGAGGTTCTTAGAATCCACCTCAACCTTGAAGGGATAACTGATACTTCCTGCCTCCTGCGTTGCCACGTTGAATAACGGGAAGTATGTCCCGTCAAGGGTATCCGGGCTGACGAGGAACGAATAGGTCATCGTATTTCCCGGGCCAAGATGGACAACCGTATCGTAGCTATTGTCGTTCAGCTCCTTGAAATGGGTATCCAGGATATTGGGGTGTGACAGGGATACGGTCTGGTTGCCCGAATTTTCCAGTTGCACGGTGATCGTTCCCGTTTCGTACGGGAAAAAGACTACAGGGTCCAGGGTTACTGAAGTAACATGAACCTGATATATCGCGTCCGTGGACGATACGGGGTCTGCCGGACCGGCCGCCATCGCAGCAGGGATGCCGATGGTCAGCAGGATAAGGCTGAAAATGAGATGATAAATTTTCATAAATAATCCTCGTTGTTTATCATGATGACGGGTCTTTTTTTGGTTCGTACCACTGTTTGTCGCATGGTTTTTCCGGCCATCACTGGTTCCTTCTGTTTCTATGTAAAGTTTATTTGACATTATGTTATATAAACCATACTTATGAACACCGATGTGTTTGAACGATTCTGTTCTTACCGGGTCATGTAATCGTATCGCAACCCCGGACGCGCCGGGATACAAAACAGGTACCTCTGTGATCGGCCGGTCATGAGCAGAGGAAGAACGAACCTCCGGATGGATAGAGGTACCAGGATTATAATGTCGGGTGCATGCGTTTTCCGTCACAT
This sequence comes from Methanoregulaceae archaeon, assembly GCA_035543455.1. GTDB lineage: Archaea > Halobacteriota > Methanomicrobia > Methanomicrobiales > Methanospirillaceae > CAIKOD01. The sequence continues at coordinate 9,304 of DATKKE010000026.1, read as the reverse complement.
CACTCATTGAATTTACGGTATAACCGGTTCCCTGCCACCTGGAATGCGACGATGAACACCAGGAGAACGGCATAGTCGACGCCTGCCCCGAACATCGTCGTCCCGGAATATGCCCCCTCAATAAGGTCATTGCCATACGTGAGCGGGGAGCAGAAGGCAACCGCCTGGCCGATCGCCGGCATCGACGCGATCGGGATGAACACCCCGGAGATAAAAATCAGGGGCAGGCGGACGATATTCAGGATCGACATTACCTCACCGACATTCTCGGTAGGATACGCCGCAAACAGCGTCCCCATGGAGGAAAAACAAAATGCCGTGAGGACGAGCCCGGGTATCAGGAAAAGAGGTGCACTGATAATGGTACCGAATGCAAAAATCCCTATGAGAAGGGGAATGACGGCTATTATAATACTGTATAGGAACCCGGAAAGGCTCTCGCCGAATACCACAGCAGACAGTGATACCGGGGCCGAGAGCAGGCGGTCGAAGGTCTTCATCCGTCGTTCGATCGGTATCGACACCGGTTCGATCGAAGAGGCGCTGAATAAGAGGGTAATACCGATGAGCCCGGGTATCAGCGAGCCAAGCGGGGCATTTCGCCCGAGGGCGAATGCAAAGAACATGAAAAGGGGAAAGAGAATTCCCGCCACGATGATATTCGGTTTGAGGTAATAGATTTTCATGTCTTTTTTCGCGATTGCCCAGGCACCGTTCAGTTCCCTTAGGAGCTGGTCCCATTGGTCCCGGCGGTCAGTCAATGGCGTGGACCCCCTTCAGCCCCGATCTGCCCTCAAGACCCGTAAGCCTGATAAAGACGTCCTCGAGGCTCGGGCCAATGGTATTTAAGGAAACGATGTCCAGGTGTTCCTGCTCCGCAAATGAAACGATCAGGGGGATGATCCCGGCGGGATTCCCCGTGAACATCTTAATTTTGTCGCCTTCTTTTTTCACTTCGTTCACACCCGGAATACCGGATAGTGCCTCGATGGCCTCAGGCATGGGGCGATTGAATGACACTTCTACCGACTGCACACTCTGGATCGTGCCTTTCAGTTTTTCGGGTGAATCAATCGCAGCAATCTCTCCTTTATTGATGATGGCGACGCGGTCGCAGGTGATATTTGCCTCCTCGATGTTATGGGTCGTGAGAAAAATCGTCACTCCCGATTTGTTTAATTCCCCGATGACATCCCTGATGATCAGGTTGCTCGCTACATCGAGGCCTGACGTGGGTTCGTCGAGGAATACGAGTTCCGGGTCGTTGATCAGTCCCATGGCAAGGGTCAGGCGCCGTTTCATTCCCTTGGAAAAGTCATGTGCCAGATCGTTTCTCCGCTCGTAGAGTCCGAATAAATCCAGCAGTTCTTTTGCTTTCGCTTCCCGGGCGGCACGGGGCACATAATAGAGTTCGGCAGTGAACATCATGTTGTCCCATGCCGAGAGTTCGTCGTAGACGTTCGAGGTTTCGGAAACGATCCCGAGGTGCCGTCGTGCAAGAAGACGTTCCCGTTCGATGTCGAAACCGAATATCGTTGCGTGGCCGGAAGTAGGTCTCGATATCCCTGTCAGGATACGGATCGTCGTGGTCTTCCCTGCGCCGTTCGGCCCGAGAAATCCGAATGTCTCTCCTTTTGCGACATCAAAACTGATATCGTCAAGGGCTTTCACGTGCCCGAATTGTTTTGAGAGCTCACGGACAACAATCGCATTCATTACCAGAAGGGATACGGTAATCGTGCTTATAGTTTTTGAAGTGCCGTTAGCTTGCAGGGCGAAGAAAAAAAATTATGTCTCTCCGGCATGAAGGATGGTTTCCCCCGGACCCGGCTCGTGATCGTTCGCATCCGGTCTGCCGGTCTCCCGAATGTACTCTTTTATAAAATCTCTTCAAGGACTTCCACGGCACCTCTCACAAGAGCGGGACATTTTGTAGTAAATACCCCGCTCTTCGCCGCCCGGTCATACGACTCAGGGTCGGACAGGTCGTGGCCGATCAGTTCCCTGCAGTTAACGGAGCCGTTCCTCTCTGCGAACGAAGCGAGGAACTGTTGAACGATTTTGTACGTGGTATCCCGTGCATCTTTGTCTTCGACAGTATCCCTGCCATGCCTGAGGCCGATCACCATGATCGCCCCGGAAACGGCACCGCATATCTCTCCCGTTCTCGCTATCCCTGCACCGAAACCACATGACAATTTCAACGCCGTCCGGGAATCGAGCCCGGATTCCTTTGCATAACATAAAAATACCGCCTGGGAGCATGAAAAACCCCGAAAAAAACAGGCGACTGCCTCATCTGCCCTATCCATACCCTATCGTTCGCCGGCGGACATCAAAACCATATCAGGTCGGGAGCAGGATCCGAATTCAATTGCACCCCGTATCTTCGTTATCTCACTCGTGCGTTCATGATCTCGCGCCCGGCTTCTGAGCAGGCATTCAGACAGGGGAGGTACACTGTCAATCTGCAATACCACATTACCCGGAGTATTTCAAATAATTTAGAAATTTTATTTCGAATTGGTGTATATTTCTAAATCATTTCAACATAATTTTAAATAATTACTCCCGGCTTCCCTCTCCGGAACATTCTCTCTGTTGTTCAATGATCCGGAGTTCAACTCCCGAAGAGAATAATGCCGAAGTATTCCTGAGTTTTTAATATGGTTTGCGGGTATGCCGGTTTGCCATGGTGCTCAGGCTCACGGACAATCCATTTGTTTAATCCCTGACGAGAGGTGATTCAGACTCCCAGGAAAGAAACAGATAAAACGGATCACGATATACTGGAGCTCAAGTCTTATGGTCTCCGATAGCTCGAAAAGAAATGTCCTTATGGCTTCAGCGTTGGGATCCTCGCTTGCGCCATTCATGGTCTCTTCCCTTATCGTCGCACTCCCTACCATCGGCCATGAATTTTCCGGAAATCCGGAACTTCTCGGTTGGCTGACCAGTATTTTTTTTATCTCATCGGCGATCTTCCTCGTTCCGTTTGGCAGGGTGGCCGGTAATTACGGTGTTAAAAAATTATTTACTCTCGGTATGGCTGTTTATTTTCTTGCAGCACTCCTCTGTATCGGTGCGCCCGATATACAGTTCCTCATCGCTGCACGGTTCATTACCGGGATCGGTGCAGGAATGATATTCGGGACATCAATCGCGTTACTGAGCCTTGTATTCCCGGAATCCGAGCGGGGGAAGGCCCTGGGTATTAACGTGACGGCAATGTCTGCCGGATTCCTGCTCGGGTTTTTCCTTGGCGGGTTCTTAACCTTCTATACCGGATGGAGGAGTATCTTCATCGTAACCCTCCCGGTAGAGCTGTTCGTTATCGGGCTTATCCTTTCGAGGATACGGGGGGAATGTGAATTATCGTCACGCAAAAAGCTCGATATCCCGGGGATGGTCCTCTACTGCCTCACGATAGCCTTTATTATGGTCGGATTCTCAGTATTGCCCGGGACAACCGGTATCATTCTGATCGCGGCAGGATTAGTCTGCCTCGTGGTATTCCTGGTACGCGAGGTCAGAACACCGGCACCGTTCCTTGACGTCCGGATATTCCGGCATAACAGGATATTCACGACCGCAAATATTACGGTCCTCCTGTTCAACACATCAAATTTCGCAGTTATTTTTCTTCTCAGCCTCTATCTGCAGGATGTCCGGTACCTCGATGCGAGAGTCACGGGAGTAATTCTCCTGACGCCCGTGATATTTATGGCGCTTCTTTCAACGTTTGCAGGAAAACTTTCCGACAGGAAATCACCCCGCATGGTGATCGGAAGCGGGATATTTCTCGGGTCCCTCGGTCTTTTCCTCTTCATCTGGCTGAATGACGGGACGCCGATGGTCCTGATCGTCGCTGCCCTCGCCCTGGTAGGTATCGGGATCGCCCTCTCGCAGTCTCCCCTCATCAGGACCACCATGTCCTCCGTGCCAAAAGAGGTATTCGGCATAGCATCAGGAATGATCGAGACAATGCGCCTGATCGGGATGACCGCAAGCATTGCAATTTCAATCATTGTCTTTGGCCTCACGCTCGGCACAACTCGTATTACCACGTCGACCGGTCAGGCATTTGCCAACAGTCTCAGGATTATATTCACCATATTGTTTGTCATTTCCGTATGCTCGCTGCTCATTGCGCTGACCCTGAATCGGCCGGTATCACCCGGAGGTCCCGGCACGGCGCCCTGACCCGGTCCGATCGCATCCCTTAATTACCGGCTGCACGCTGTTACTAGCTGGTGAGATGTATGGAATTCAAAGATATCGTGATGCAGCGTTACGCGACTAAAAAATTTGACGGCCGAACGATTCCCGGTGAAAAAATTGACGAATTGATCGAATACGTCCGTTATGCGCCATCTGCAATCAATATGCAGCCCTGGAGGATAAAAATTGTTACCGACCAGCACATGAAAGAGCGGCTGAAACCTGCTGCATTCGACCAGGAACAGATAACCACCTGCTCGCACCTTCTCGTATTCTGCGCCGACCCGGACTATGAAAGCCTCATCAGAAAACTTTCCCTGCTCCTCGAGAAAAATCACGTCCCGGCGGATATGCAGCAGATGGTCATCAGTATGGCTAACCAGTTTACGATGCCGATGTCTCCGGAGCAGCGGTTCGCATGGTCCCAGGCCCAGACATATCTTGCCCTCGGGAACGCGCTGAACGGTGCCAAGGCGCTCGGTTTTGATTCCTGCCCGATGGGAGGATTTAATCCCGAAGCTGTCTCACAGATCCTCGGGATTAGCAAACCCCTCGTCCCGGTGATGCTCTGCCCGGTTGGTTATGCTGCAGACAGGCCGATGCCGAAGATCAGGTTCGCAAAGGAAGACATCGTCTTCTGACTGCAGTTATTAACCATGATGAAAACACTCACTCCCCGGAAGCCGGCTGGCGGAGCATGATATGAAGAATTCACACTATGTTCACGGCTATTCAAGCCGGGAATCCGGGCGCCTTCTCGACCAGGCAAGTACGCTGACCGGACTCCTTCATCACGATACCCGCTACGGGGAAGGCACCAGGGTTCTGGAAGCCGGATGCGGAGTCGGGGCCCAGACCGTCACGCTTGCCAGGGGAAGCCCGGGTGCCAGGTTCACGTCCGTCGATTGTTCTGCAGAGTCCCTTGAGCAGGCCAGGGTGCGTGTATCCGGGGCAGGCTTGTCAAATGTTACCTTTGAACAGGCCGATATCTTCCGGCTCCCCTTCGGGGAAGAATCTTTTGACCACGTATTTGTCTGTTTTGTCCTCGAACATCTCCATGACCCCTCCGGAGCGCTTGCCAGCCTGAAAAGGGTGCTGAAACCCGGCGGGACCATAACGGTTATTGAAGGTGACCATGGTTCGGCCTATTTCTATCCGCGAAGCAGAGAAGCAGAAAAAACCATTCATTGCCTGGTCTCCCTGCAGGAAAAGATGGGCGGGAATGCCCTTGTCGGGAGGGAAGTGTACCCGCTCCTTGCCGGCGCCGGGTTTACCGGCGTCCGGGTCTCGCCGCGAATGGTATATGTCGATGCCTCCAGGCCGGATCTCGTAGAGGGCTTCACGAAACAGACGTTTATCGCCATGGTCGAAGGTGTCAGGGACGATGCAATCGGCGACGATTTGATCACGGAACCTGAATGGGAGCGGGGTATCCGTGACCTTGTCCGGACCTGCGACGATGACGGGGTGTTCTGCTATACGTTCTTCAAGGGAACCGGGAAAAAAGAGTCGTAACCATGCATGACCCCGGAACCCGATAAATTTCCTCCGGATACCCACGATACAGATACCGGCTTCCCAAAGACTTCGTCATCCCGGTACTTCCTGACCGACCGCCAGATCCCGGTAACCAGGATATTTACGGGTCGAAAACCTCCCTGGCCCGGTTTTTTTCCTTCATCAGGCCGATGAGAAGGATAAACGTCGCTGCTTCAAGGGGATCGTCAAAGTAGGCAAGTTCAGGGCCCTTATAGTGTTCAAGCATCCGGACCACCCTGGCACCATAGTGCTGATCGTCGATCTTCAGGGGTCTCATTCCCCGTCTCCATCGTTCGACGAGGGTTTTCATCTCAGTAGCAGTGACCATTCCTACCAACCGCTTAGAGGATCCGCCATGGGTGTATATGGCAGCTGAGAGGGCACGGGGTGAAAGTGATATCACCGGGTGCCGGAAAGCCTTTTATTGAAACCCTTCACATTGCTGCAGGAAGATACTATGGCAGGATCATGGAGGGAAGCGGTTGAAACAGCAAAAAAAGAAGGAAGAGAAGAGGTATTCCATGATTTCGACAGGAATACCTATGGTGCCTGCAGGAAATCCGAGCATCAGGGCCACTTCTCATGCGGACGTTATATCGAGCACCGGTGTATCTGCATGCCGGTATCTTTGAGCCCTGAAGAACTCGAACAAAAGGAAAAGGCATTTCTCGAAGAGAATCCTGACTGGCTCCGTGACGATTCGTGAGACCCGGCAGGTCCCGGCTCCGGAAAGACCCCACCAGAGCCCGGTCCGGTGACCTGCCCCGGATGCAAACCCGGAAGGATCTGTGGGCGCCTGCCCTTATCCCCCTCCCGGCAACATCCGAATTTGGGGATATTTTTACCCATACTTTTTTACCCTCATCCACTGATTTTCCAAATATGTCATGGCGGAGTCTGGAATGGACATTGCTCGTGTGCATCCTCGCGGGCGGGCTTGTAACCGGTATAGCCGCGGCCGATACAACAATAACCCTTGAGCAGGGCTGGAACCTCGTATCAATTCCCAGGACATTGGATTCAGGGCATTCGACAGCCGGTATCGTGTTCCAGGGTGTCAATACCGGGGGCCATTCGACGTGGGAATATAATGCCCAGGCCCAGTCCTGGGTCAAGGTATATCCTGCTACCATGCTCCGGCCCCTTGACGGGATATTCATCTATTCGACCGCTCATACTTCAGTCCCGATCACGTTCACTGCCGATCCGGTCGCGGTACCACCCGTAAAACCGGTCTACCAGGGATGGAACCTTATCGGGTTCTCGGGAACGACACCGGCCAGCGCACATGACACATTTATTTCGTTAAACAACCTGTGGTCGCAGGCCATGGGATTCGATGCCGTCTCGCAGGGATACGAGACCCAGATCATTTCAGGGGGCGGGGGAATATTTGCAGACAGCCGTACTCTCTATCCGGATAAAGGATACTGGCTCTATGTTACCGGCCCCGGGACCCTCGCGGGAATCGGTTCCTGAACCGGACACTATCTCCTTTTTTTCGCCAGGAGAGGACAGAATACAGCATACCCGGTGTTTTCTGGATCCGGATTCAGCTGTCCGCTATAAAATGGCAGCTTCCTGACTGCACGAGGAACCATAGTGATTGTTTTCATACGTGACATCCATTTTGAAACATGCATAATCCGGATCCTGTTTCCATGATCGTACCGGTTACAGATTGTTTCATCCCGGCAGGAAACAGCCAGAGGCCGGTATCGTTTCCCCAGGCCTTATTCAAATATTTTGTCGTGCAGGGTCCTGGTATCCCAACCCTGTTGTCATCGTATGATGCCGATATTTTTTACCGGTCATGCAATACCAGAGTTTCCCTTTTCATAAAAAAAAGGAAATCCCGGGTAGCCTCACTCATTCACCCGAACCGCTATTTTAGCAGGTGATATGCAGAATCGCAACATAATGCCGGTTTTCATCGGCCAGGGCCGGTATAATATCCGGCGTCGGTGCGATCACCGCTGAATAGGTACGGAGGATCCCCGTCGCCTTATTCGTGATGGGCAGTGACCCGTACTGGCCCGTTCCGATATATACCACAGCCGGTTTTTCCTCCCCGAGGATGTCAAGTTCGTATTCGGATAGCGGGGTATGACCATAATCCCCTTTCAGCTCTTTTGATTTTTTCTTTTTCCGTTTCGAAACAGAGCCGTCGGTATGAATGACAACATCGTGGTCGTAGGTGATCCCGTCAATTTCTATGAAACCAAATCCCGTCTTCATACAGGATGAACGGTGCGCCCTGAATATCAGGATATCGGGGAACAACGAAAACAGGCAAAGGTCCCCCGTTCCCGGTGAAAAAAGATATAATTACCTGTTTTTTCCAATTTCCGGAGCGGACTGACTGTTTCGTACCATTGAAGTCTTAACGTGCGGAGGTCTTAAGTAACGACCCCAAGGTACGGCCAAAATCTCTCCACAGGCCGGTCAATTCTTTATTAACGAGTGACAGGGCATTTTTATCCTTCGCATTCAGGGCATTTTCAAGGGTTTGCCGGTACCCCGTAATATTGGAAAGGATACCCGACAACGATGAGGTATCATACTGGTACTTACCGAGAAGTGCGATCATGTCGGTGCCTCTTTTAACATTCAGGTCGAACCGGGCGAGACGTTCCTGTGTATGGAGGTCCCGGAGGTCGTTCTTCAAGGCCGGGTCGAGATTACTTGCGTTAAAAGAATTTTGATGAGCATGTACCCCTGTTGCTTTCGGCGCTGCCGCTACGGGCATTGCAATCACGGCCGTGACAATAAGCCCGATAATAACAATTCCCAGCGTGGTGGTTCGTTTCATGGTTTTTTTCTCCTCTGATTGTGATCCATCAGGCGATTGTACCTAATTGTAAAGTATGTTTAACATTATGTAATAAATATTTTACTATTTTGCCAGTAATTATGGTTAAGATAGAAGTAATTTGCAATTATTTTTCCAATTAAATCCCATATTATCTTTATAACCGGAATAAAAAAAAAGGATTTAAAACGTTTATTCCAGTGCTTTTTTTCATGGTATTCATACCTGGTCATTCAATTAACCAATGGTCATGCCACTGTACCGGAATAAAAAACTTCAGGATACGGGTCCGGTTGCAGGTTCCAACAATCTGCCGGAAAATTTTATCCGATATCGCGATATACTGGAAAATGATGAAATATCCCAAAATATCACCCAAAAAAAGCTCGCTGATTACCGATACCGTGGGGCTTGGGCTCCTCCTCTGGTTCATCGGGTGGTGTGCATCTCTCGTCCTGTTCCTGTTTGTTCCGGCTGACCTGCTCGGGTGGATCCTTTTCGTCATCTTCACCCCGCTGACGATCGGTATTACCGTACTGTGGTTCAGGAAAAGGGCGCTACCCTTAACCTATTACCTCACGGTGGCCCTGGTATGGACGTTTATCGCGATACTATTCGATTATCTGTTTATTGTCAAGTTATTCAGCGTCTCCGGATATTATCACCCCACCGTTATTCTTTATTATGCAGAAACGTTCCTGATCCCGATGCTTACCGGTGTGAAATATCACC
>DATKKE010000025.1:0-22692 GCA_035543455.1 Methanoregulaceae archaeon | reverse complement strand
TCGGCTCTTTTTCAATTCATTATATTCCGTTTGCATTCGATTAATCCAAAAACCCGAGCCACCGGGACTCCGCTCGGCCGGTGTGGCGACCGGTCAGGATAGCGGGAGATTAGAAAAATGCCTCCGTTTATTGGTGCCCGGGCACCTTTTCCAATTGCTAACCTGACAGAGAGGGAGAAAAATCCCGGGAGTCGAGACGATACCATGAAGAACAGTCAGAAAATGAAACAGAGCCGGTTTTTTACATACCCGGGATTACCGGATTCTGATATCAACCGCCAGATATATCTGATAGAATCCTCACAATAAGAACCAAAAGGAGTGTTCAGACTGTGACAGAATTACCAGTTGCCCCGGTGATGCGGATAATACGAAAAAGTGGTGCGGAACGCGTCAGCAGCGATGCAGGAGAGCTGCTATCCGAACTTATGGAAGCGTACGGAGTGAAAATTACGAGAGAGGCCATCAAACTTGCATCTCACGCAGGCAGAAAAACAGTTACGAAAGATGACGTCAGAATGGCAGCTGAGATCCTCAGCTAGAATTATTTCCAGTTTTATTGGATTTTCTCATCAATAATGTGAGGTTTTTAAGCATCTTTAAATATTTAGATATCATCACTTTTTTTATGACACGCACATTGGCCCGGAGTCTCTCGAGAAAGAAAATTATGACCAATGACGGGAAGATGATCGGCACTCTCAAAAATATTACCGTGGATTTCGATACAGGCCAGGTTGTTGACCTGATAATCCATCCGGACCCGTCCTTTGATACATCCGGGTACAGACTCGAGGGCGATAAGCTTTATATCAACTTTGAAGCGGTGAAGGATATCAAGGACTACATCGTGGTCGATCGTTATCTCTCGAGAAAATAGGACGAATACTTATCCACAGCCTCGATAAATCCATCACCATATGTTTTTTCGGTAACATATACCGCGGCATCTTTTGCTGCCTGGTCTGCATTCCCCACTGCAATACCTATTCCCGCAGCCCGGATCATCTCCACATCATTTACCCCGTCTCCAATCGCAAGAAAGTCTTTTGGTGATAGTCCCATGTCGCGTGCAAGGTCTGAAAATGCTCTTCCCTTGTTTACTCCCTGCTCCTGGAGATGGATCGCAAATCCGGTGTCCAGTACCTGCGCATTATGGCCTTTTAGTACCGCCCTGACCTCGTCTGCCGGGACAGTCCTTGCAAAGGCGACATCTGAAAAACGGTACTGCGGACTATACATCTGGAGTTCAACACCCCGTGAATGGTAATATCTCTCAATTATCCGTAGTGCGTCGAGGCTGACAGATTTCTGACCGGTGATATGGAGGTCTCCAAGGAAACCAATACGGTATACGCCCCCGTTTTCCCCGATCAGGGTGCCTCCCGTACCGATCATCCTTGATAATGCATCCATAAAGCATGTCGTGTTGCCGCTCGCGAGAACGACCTCCACACCGCGTGAGATGAACGCTCTCATCGCATTGATAGCGCCGGTGCTCACCTCACGTTCTGTATTGGTAATCGTACCATCCACATCTGTCAGGAGCGCCTTTAGCACGGCTTGAGACCAGCCTCTTCGACCATGAATGCTGCTTCACCCTCGGGAAGGTTTGGACTGTCCACGAGGCGGGCGACACGTTTTCCTCCCTTGCTCTTCCTGAGATACAACCTGAAGGTTGCGGTATGACCGACAATGTTCCCCCCAATGGGTTTGGTCGGGTCGCCGAAGAAGACTGCCGGGTTCGACATTACCTGGTTTGTCACCAGCGCTACGGCATTGTTCTCATCGACCAGTTTGAAGAGATCATGCATATGCCGGTTCAGTTTCTGTTGCCTGGTGGCGAGGGTACCCCTTCCTGCATACTCGGCCCTGAAATGGGCAGTGAGGGAATCGATAATGAACAATCTGACCGGTTGATCAGACTCTTTGAGTTCGGCTGCCCGCTCCCGTGCTGTCTCGACAAGGAGCATCTGGTGATCGGAGGTATGGGCCCGGGCCACGTGAATATTTTTCAGGAACTCCTGCGGGTCGGCGTCTTCAATCCCAAGGCCGTTTACCATCTGCTCGATACGTTCCGGCCTGAACGTATTTTCGGTATCGATGTAGATTGCGCTTCCCTTCAACCCGCCTTCATTCTCGGGGAGCTGAACATTCACGGCGAGCTGATGAACGATCTGGCTTTTCCCTGAACCAAATTCACCGTAGAGCTCCGTGATTGCCTGGGTCTCGAGTCCTCCTCCAAGGAGGGCATCGAATTCCGGTACGCGTGTCTGGAGCTTACGTACCTCCTTTCTCTGTTCGAAGACGTCTTTACCGGTTTTAAAGCCGCCTATCTCGACCATTTCACGTGCCGCCTTGATCATTTTCTTTGCTGTGGATTCAGCGATCTCGGCGGTCTCTGCGAGGTCTGCCGGTGAAGCCGTTGCAATGCTCTCAACAGTAACAAACCCTGCTTCCCGGAGTTTCTCGGCGGTGGTCGGACCGACGCCGGGCAAGTCATCAAGTTCCAAAGGACCTGTGGTGGTCATCTCTTATCTACCTCTTTACTGATAAGAACATCATATAGTCTCCCATATATGCATCCGGCTCGTGCGCAGCGCGAAAGTGAATAAATCTATCATCAGTAACAGATGTTATGTGTCCGATTTATTATCCTCATGAGTATCCTTTGGTGTACCGGTTTCTGGCGGAGGACCTGTGCTGCTTTGCCTGGTCGGGTTCCGGAATCGTTCAAGTATTGCTTCTGGATCGAGTTCCCTCGCTTCGACATATTCGGGAATAATAGTATGGCCGGTGAGCCGGCCCCTGACTCTCACTTCCCTGCCATAGGGATGGACTCCTTCGATAAGATAGGAAACCGTTCCATTATCGATAAAGGTACCTTCCCGGCCTGAAATAATCGTCCCTTCGAATTCAACAGGCGTATCGCCCGCTTCCATCTCTGTTACCAGCGAACTGCTCCTGCCGACACTGAGTTCAGGTTCGCCATTGCGGCCTGCTCTTGCGACAGCATTGAATATCGATACGATATCACCGATGAAAAAATGCCGCTCGGCCGACTCTCCCCACAGGACCACCCGGATTGTTCCTGTCCCGTCGCCGACCGCAATGTTTCTTACCGAGGAGAATGATCCGTTCTTAGTTTTGAAAGGTTTCCATGGCAAGACATCGATAACCTGTCCCTTGATTGAATATGCTCTCCCCGCCACGACGGACGAAACCGGAGTGGGGGTCACATCGATCGATACTTCAGATAGCTCTAGCGTGCTTTTCTCATCAATACTATATTCGCGGAGTGGGGCACGTGACCGGTCGACGGCGCCCGTGATGTGCAGCGTCGTCCCCGGGATTAGTTCGTCAAGTAACCCGGGGTCCCAGCAGACCAGGCGTGCGGTCCCGTTCGCATCGCCGACAGCGGCACCGACCATCTCGGAGGTTGTTCCGTCCCTCCGGGTAAAGGTCTTCGGTTCATCGAGTGCAAGAAGTTTTACATCGATATCCAGTCGTACCGGTGGTGCACGCATGGTTGCAGCGGCATCACTACCACACTCGATCTGGCATGAAGACTTCCGGAGAGCAAGAACGGTGATATCCCCGGGGCGTTTCCCGGGTTTTCCGATAATCTCAAGGACATCGCCGGTATCGATCTCCTGCACAGCCATTGCCTTCTCGTCCCAAAGCACTATCCGGGCTTCCCCGCCTTCATCACCCACACTGACCGTTGCCACGAGTCCCTTCTCGCCATCTGAACGGTCAAATTCCCGGGGTTCTGATTTTCCGGTCACTTTTCCAAAAAACGAAAAGAGGCTTGCTTTTGAAGCGAGATCCTTTATTTTTACATGTTCACGCCCGAGATCCCTCACTACGAGCAGAGCTGCCGTCATTTCATCGACGAGGTCCCCGCATTCCTGTATTTTATCCTCGACGCGGCGCTCGAACTCTTCTTTGGCCAGGAGATCGTCGACAAGCGCGTAGTGGAACTGCACGGGGGCAGAGCTCCTTTATCGTTGCCATGGCGGGGTGACCATGGGGCATATGACGTCATCCGCGGTCTCAGCCCTTCGCATCAGGCTCATCTCCCTTCCCCTGATTAGGACCTCGGCACATCGCGGCCTGCTGTTGTATTGTGAAGACATGGCGAACCCGTAAGCGCCTGCATCAAGGACGGCAATAAGGTCGCCTGCCCGAATTTCCGGCAAAAGCCTGTCGTGGGCGAGAATGTCCCCGGTTTCGCAGATCGGACCTGCTATTGAATAGGTATGCTCTCCGGGAGCTGACGCCTTATTTGCCACAAGGACCTCATGGTAAGAATCGTACATTACGGGACGGACAAGGAGATTGAAACCGGCGTCGACATTGACAAAATTTTTATGAGCAGGTTTGACGGAATTCACCCTTGTAAGCAGTACCGTCGAATCGGCGACAAGATATCGCCCCGGCTCAACCCAGAGCGCAGGGCTGATACCTGCCCTGCCGATAGCGTCGAGGAAAACCGGCATCACAGCGCGGGCATAATCCTCCGGGGTTGGTGCAGGATCGGAGTCATGGTGATAGGGGATACCGAGACCTCCCCCGAGGTCGATAAACTCAAGATTTACCCCGGTATCAGTCAGTTCCTTTGCGATTGACCCCATCACTGCGGCCGCTTTAACGAATGGTTCGATATCGAGTATCTGCGATCCGATATGGCAGTGCACACCGACGGGAACAACGTTATCACAGGCGAGTGCTTCCCGGTACGCGGCTTTTATCTGGCCGGAGGCGATCCCGAATTTGCTTGTTGCTATCCCCGTGGCAATTTTCGGGTGTGTTGGAATATGGAGTGCAGGGTTGACACGGAACGAGATTCTGGCCGTCTTCCCTGATGCCTTTGCAGCGGCATCGAGCTGGTGCAGTTCGTCGAGTGAATCCACCGAAACGCAGACATCCTTCGCAACCGCAAAAGCCAGGTCGGAAGGGGTTTTTGAACTGCCGTTGAAGAGCAGATCGCCCGGTTTCATGCCCGCCCTGAGCGCCAGTTCAAGTTCTCCGCCTGAAAATACATCGGCACCGGCGCCAAGCGCTGCCAGCGCCCGCATTACCGAGAGGTTCCCGTTGGCCTTTGCTGCGTACAGCACCCGGACGTTTTCGTAGCGGGATGAAAGGGCACGTTCGTACTGACGGTATTTTTCGCAAATCCTCTCCTCGTCGGTTACATACAGAGGAGTCCCGAATCCCGCCGCGAGGGAGTTCGTATCAAAATTCCTGACGTAGAGATGGTTGTTCCTGACCGAGAGGTGGGGCGGCAGTTTCATGGAGAGATTCGCCTCATCCTTTCGAGGGCTTCACTGATACGCTCTTTCGAACGGGTCAACGCGAACCGTACGTAACCCTCGCCACCGCTGCCGAACCCAACTCCCGGCGTAACAACGATGCCTGCTTTGTCAAGCATCGTTGCAGCATATGTCATGCAGTCATCCACCGGCATCCATACGTAGAATGTGGCCTTCGGGGCGGTCACTTCATAGCCGAGGCCCCGAAGTCCTTTCACAAGGATATCCCGTCTCTCCCGGTAAATTTCACAGGCCTGCCTGACACAGTCCTGAGGTCCCGAAAGGGCTGTTATTGCCGCTTCCTGTACCGCATTGAATACCCCTGAGTCGACATTGGTTTTTACCCGTCCAAGTCCTGAAATGATATCGGGATTACCGACGGCCATCCCTATCCGCCACCCCGTCATATTATAAGTCTTCGAAAGGGAATGCATCTCGACGCCAACCTCCATGGCGCCATCAGTCGAGAGAAAGGATGGAGCCCGGTACCCATCAAATGCGATCTCGGAATACGGGTTATCCGACACAACGACGATATCGTATTCCCGGGCGAAATCCACGACTTCTTCGTAAAATCCCGGTGGTGCTACCGCTGAAGTCGGGTTGTTCGGGTAATTGATAAATAGCATTCCTGCCTCTCCGGCAATTTTTTTGGGCACAGCATCGAGGTCCGGTAAAAATCCGTTCTCTTCCCTGAGTGGCATTTCATGAACTATTCCTTCTGCGAACAGCGTACCTGTCCGGTATACAGGATACCCCGGGCTTGGGGCCAGGACATAATCGCCGGGGTTGATAAATGCCTCTGCGATATGAGCAATTCCGTCCTTGGACCCCATGAGAGCGATGATCTCCCGCACGGGATCAGCAGTAACGCCGAAACGCGACTGGTACCAGCCGGCCACCGATTCACGGAACGCAGGCATTCCAGCATAACTCGGATAATGATGGTTTTCGGGTTTCGCGGCTGCTTTGCAGAGAGCTTCAACGATATGGCCGGGAGTAGGGAGATCGGGATCGCCCACCCCTAGGTCGATGACGTCCACGCCGTTTCGTATTTTCTCGGCTTTCATCTCATCGATCCGGGCAAAAAGGTAGGGTGGGAGGTTACCCATACGTTTTGCATATACCATGTACCTATAGTTCGAACCCAAGCAATATCAATAGATCAATGATTACCCATATCACGGCTGGCGTGAAGTTCATTACCCGCGGATTCACAGTGAACCTTAGATCCCTATGAAAGAAACAGCTAACAACCCGATCTTAATCCTGTCCACGGCATCGGCTGAAAATGCACGGGTGATTGCCCGGGCCCTCGTTGATGAACACCTGGCAGCATGTGTGAACATGATGGAAGTCCGTTCGTTCTATTACTGGCAGGGTGACTTTTCCGACGATAGCGAGGTCCTTATGCTCGTAAAAACGATGGAATCGAGAAAGACCGTTATAATGAGTAAAATACGGGAACTTCACACGTATGAACTCCCGGAAATGATTGTTATCCCGGTTACCGGAGGATTTCCTCCCTATCTTACGTGGATAGAAGAGGAGACGGGAGCCGGTCTTCCACGAAGGGGTGGCCCGCCGGATAAAAAGGAGTAAGGGGAATATCGGTTATTATCGCCGTATTCACCCCGGATATATCAATTCGTTCCGGATCCCAAAATCGATGTGAAGACGACGACACAACCTTTGAAATAACAGGAGATCGTTACCTTTGTCAGAGGAGACCGGGTTGCCCGATACACCTGAAAACAAGAATGCCACCGCACTGATTCTCCTGGGCTGTCCCCAGGTCCCGGTCCAGACCGGTTCGGCATTATACCTGATAAATAAGTTGCGAAAGCTCGGCGTCACTCCAGTGATTGCAGGGAACAGGGCGGCGAGGACGAATATCGAGGTATCCGATCCTGAGCGTCATTATATCGGCGAGGTGATTGATATCGACCGCTGTATTGCCGAACTGGCAGAGAAGAAGCGTGATTTCCGGTACTGTTTTGCCTTCATCCATAATGATGCAGGGGTCACCTATGCCGCGACGATACAGGCTCTCTCTTCTGCAGCCATGGTCGTGATTATCTTTGGAGAACATTATACCGAAATCAGCAGGCTGATCGGGTTTCCTGCAGAGAAGATCGCCATCAATGCGGTGCATAACCCGATGCCCATCAAGGCAAAACTTGACGATGTCCTGCCATCCCTGATCAAGAACTTGTAAAACAAGGGCTTGTCGTAACCCAGTGCCCGCTGGTACTCACGGGTGAAAATGTATCAGTAATAAAAAAAATATCAGATTGGTTCTCCCTTACCTGATCTGATTACCCATTTTTTCAAGATCTCCACCTGCTAAGAGGAACTTATTTAATCGTAACAGGTTATCATCGTGGTATCAGGGCGTTCATTATGGAAGATTTCTCAGTTCTCATCGGAGGAAAAGCAGGTGACGGGATCAATAGTGCAGGCCTGACCATCGCCCATCTCCTGAACCACCTGGGATACCGGGTCTATATGTATTTTGATTACCCCTCGCTCATTAAGGGAGGCCACAATTTTGCGATCGTCAGGGCCTCTCCGGAAAAAATCGGTGCCCATCGTGAGCGTGCGGATTTCATCCTTGCTCTTAACAACGATACGGTCAGGTTTCATACCGGGCTCACCCATCCGGGGACGGTGACGGTCTACAATTCCGATAACGTGAAGACCGTTGGGACCGGTGTCCGGGTGAAGGAGATCCTTGCAGCCGCTGAAGCGCCCCCAATCATGGGAAATTCTGCGATAATCGGGGCATTTGCGAAGACAGCCGGTATCCCCTGGACCGTTGTCGAGGAGGTCTTTACAAAACACCTGCCAAAAGGTACGGCAAAGAACCTCGCGGTAGCAAAACGGGCATATGATGATGCAGGGGAGAGATTCCCGATACAACCCGTCGGGAACGCCAGGTTCCCGCTAATGACCGGCAATGAGGCGATAGGCCTCGGCCTGATTCATGGCGGTCTTGAATCATACGTAGCATATCCAATGACACCGACATCAAATCTTCTTCATTTCCTTGCCGAGCAGTCGCTCTCATACCCGTTGACAGTGGTGCACCCGGAGAATGAGATCGGCGTGATAATCATGGCACTCGGGTTTGCCTATGCCGGTAAAAAAACAGCGGTCGGGACATCGGGAGGCGGCTTCTGTCTCATGACCGAGGGGTTTTCGTTTGCAGGACAGGCAGAAATACCTGTTGTCATCGTACTTGGACAGAGGACAGGACCAAGCACCGGTCTTCCGACATATACCGGGCAGACCGAGCTGCATTTCGCATTGCATGCAGGGCAGGGAGAGTTTCCACGCCTGGTCGTCGCACCCGGCGATCTGGAAGAGGCCTGTGAATGGTCTTCGATTGCCCTGAGGATGGCATGGAAATACCAGGTACCGGCAATTATCCTCGTCGACAAAACCCTCTGTGAAGGGACATACTGTTACGATGAGTCTGAGCTCAGCGGGTTTAATCCGGGACCTGAATTCCCGCCAGGTGATCCCGGTGCGGACTATGGAAGATACAAAATCACCCCCGACGGGATATCTCCGGTCCTGTATCCAGGATCAGGGGATACGGTCGTCAAGGTGAACAGCTATACCCATGACGAATCGGGAGTGACCACCGAAGATGCAGGTCTGACAGCGCTGATGGCGGAAAAAAGGTTCAGGAAAGGGAATGTGATGGCAACAGAACTCGACCGGGCTGTCCAGGTCGCGGTGTCCGGGGATCCGGGGAGCCGGACAGCTCTGGTCGCATGGGGGTCTAACAAGGGGGTTGCATCAGAAGTTGTAAAAGCGCTTGGTCTCCGGCTTGTCAGGCCCCTTGTGCTTTCTCCGTTCCCTAAACGCCAGATGACCGGGGCGCTCTCAGGTGTTACGAAGGTACTGTCAGTCGAGGATAATCATGAGGGGCAACTTGCCAGTCTTCTTGCTGGCAATGGAATAACCGTTGATGCCAGGGTCCTGAAATTTGACGGGCGGCCATTCACCGTCGAAGGACTTTTACAGAAAGTCAGGGAGGCGCTGGTATGACCGGCAGGAATCTTATTACGCCGGCCCAGAACACGTGGTGTCCGGGATGCGGCAATTTCTCCCTCCAGTTCACCCTGAAGGCACTTCTTGAGGGATTCATAAAAGAGGGACGTTCACTCGACAACATAGTTCTCGTAACCGGTATCGGGTGCCACGCAAAAATGGCGGATTACTTACACATCAATAGTTTTTATTCGCTTCACGGGCGGACCATCCCGGCAGCGACGGGGATTAAACTGGCTAACCCAGACCTCGACGTGATTTGCTGTGCAGGAGACGGCGATTGCTATGCGGAAGGACTCGATCACCTGATATTTGCCGCGAAACGAAACATAGATATAACCGTCCTCGTCCACAATAACCGTGTCTACGGCCTGACAACCGGACAGTATACGCCGACGTCGCCCCTTGGGTTCAGGGGAAGATCGACACCCGGCGGGACCACAGAACTCCCCTTCAATCCCCTCGAGCTCATGCTCGCGAGCGGGGCGACCTTCATTGCCCGGGGGTACACGAGGAAACCTGACCAGCTGAAATCTCTTGTCCGGGAAGCCGTCCTCCATCATGGATTTTCATTCGTTGATGTCCTCCAGATATGTGCGACGTACAATAATATGACCGATTATTATAATTCCCGGGTCTACGAGCTTGAAAATCATGACAACTCAAGTTTTGCCGAAGCATGCGAAAAAGCCCGCGAATGGGATTACAATACCGATTCCAGGATCGGGTTGGGTATCTTCTTCAAAAAAGGTGCGCCAACCTTCGAAGAACGGATGCTTGCCGGTCCCGGAGTGGGCCCGGGCAGGATGGATGTGATCCGGAAAATCCTAAATGAAAAAACCTGATCGTCAGGTGAAACCATGAACGATCAAAATCTCCCCGAAATGGTGAAAGAACACATCCGTACCTGTTTATCGGATCTGAACCTCACACCTGTCGCCATCAGGCAGGCCGCGTATACCATTGCATCAAGCAGGGCAGTGAGGGCAATGCAGCTCCGGTCCGGGGTTCGGTTTAATCGCACCCGTTCGTCCACAATCCAGGGATGTGGTCTCTATTGCCGGCTTCCTCTTAGTACGCATCTCCGGGATCCCGGATGAAGGTTCATCATCAACGAAAGTCAGGCCTCCATTCGCTTAGGATGTTGCCGGAATCCGGGTTCCGGAAACATATTTGCAGCACAGGCACAGATAATCATATCAGATCGGTTCAAAGCCCGGTGATCGCCGATGATTGAGGCATTCGTAAGCAACAATCCTGTATTTGCATATATCCTGCTCCCCCTGTTTATTTTCTGTGCCAGGATCTGTGACGTCAGTCTCGGGACGATCCGCGTAATTTTCGTTTCGAAAGGTTTCCGGAATATTGCACCTTTTATAGGATTTTTCGAGGTGATTATCTGGCTTCTTGCCATCGGCCAGGTGATGAGCAATATAACGGATGTCGCCTCGTACATTGCTTATGGGGCCGGGTTTGCAACAGGGACCTATGTCGGCATGAGAATTGAGGAGCGGTTATCGCTCGGTAACGTTATTGTACGTGTTATTACCAACAAGCAGGCGAAAGACCTGCTCGATTACCTGCGATCCAGGAATTACGGGGTCACCTCCATCGATGCCACCGGGTCGACAGGGCCGGTTACTATCCTTTTCATGGTAATCAGGCGGCAGGATCTCGCCGAGGTTGTTGGTATTATCAGGAAATTCCAGCCCGGTGCATTTTATTCCATCGAGGAGGTAAAAACAGTCACCGAAGGTGTTTTCCCGGAAAAAAAGTCGAAATATTTTATGAGTAACCGGGATATTTTGAAATATTTCAGGAAAGACAAGTAATACCTGGTTAATCTTCATAGATGTCAGCAAACAGTAACAGGAAGCGACATAAAACCGGACTCCGTGCGATCCGGTTATTACAGGACAGGAACAGGATTCATTATAAAATCCTGCAATAACAGGGAGATGTACTCAAAAGACGGATGTCCGGATTGTTGGGAAGGATTTACGCATGTCTGGCAGGATAAAAAATTTTTTACGGTCGTACAGGCCGATATTCCAGACCAAATCGATCGGTGACCTTTTTGATTGCTGTGCCGGCGAACATCAGTTAAAACGCGTTCTCGGCCCGTTGGAACTCGTCCTTTTCGGAATAGGGGCAATAATCGGGACAGGAATTTTTGTAATCACCGGGATCGCTGCCGCTGACTATGCTGGTCCTGCCCTCGTAATCTCGTTCATTATTGCCGGGACCGTATGCTTTTTTGCGGCCCTGAGTTACTCTGAATTTGCCGCCATGGTGCCGATAGCCGGTAGTGCCTACAGCTATAGTTATGCATCTCTTGGGGAGATTTTTGCGTGGATTATCGGATGGGACCTGATCCTTGAATATTCGGTCTCGGTCTCTGCAGTCGCGATAGGCTGGTCAGGGTACATCGCAAACCTCCTTTCAGATCTCGGTCTCGTTCTTCCCGAGGCCCTCGTCAACCCCCCGGGCTTCAACGGAGGATTAATAAATCTCCCGGCCATGATCATCATCGCCCTGATTACGATCCTGCTGATCATCGGCGTACAGGAAAGTGCCCGGGTAAATAACGTAATCGTCGCCGTTAAGATCGGGATTGTTTTGCTATTCCTCTATCTTGGTTTTTCCCATATCAATCCCGTGAACTGGTCAGATTTCATGCCGTTCGGATGGAGCGGGGTTATCACCGGGGCAGCCATCGTATTCTTCGCCTATATCGGGTTCGATGCGGTGTCGACGGCCGCCGAGGAAGTCAGGAACCCCCAGCGGAACCTCCCGATCGGGATCCTCGTTTCGCTCCTGATATGCACAATCCTCTACATTGCCGTTGCAGCAGTACTGACCGGAATCGTATCGTATACAACCCTCGACACACCCGCTCCCGTAGCATATGCACTGGTCGAGATAGGGATCCAGTGGGGGGCTGCGCTCGTCTCGGTGGGAGCTCTTCTTGGTATTACATCGGTGCTGCTGGTGCTTTTATTCGGGCAGTCAAGGATTTTTTTTGCCATGTCGCGTGACGGCCTCCTGCCTCCTGCCTTCAAAAAAGTACACCCGAAGTTCAGGACACCGTTCAGGGTGACCATCTTTGTCGGTGTTGTCACTGCCCTCCTTGCAGGATTTCTTCCCCTTCAGGATATTGCCGAGCTTGTTAATGTGGGAACCCTTGCAGCGTTTATAATCGTCAGTGCAGGGGTCATTGTGCTCAGGTATATGCGTCCTGATTTACACCGGCCGTTTAAATGCCCGCTGGTCCCCTATGTGCCCCTTATATGCATTGTTTCCTGTGCAGCCCTCATTTATGTCCTGCCCTTTGTTACCCACCTCAGGTTTGTAATATGGCTGATCATCGGCCTCCTGGTTTATTTCCTCTATAGCCGGAACCATAGTCACCTGCAGCAAAAAGTGCGTACAAACCCGGCCGGGGAGCAGTCAGCCCGGCAACACTCCTAGCGTGCCTTGCCTGAAGATGACCCCCGCTCTCACAAAAATGTATATTCAAAGCAATATCGGCATTTCGGCTGGAGCGGGACGTGTGGAAATCGTTTTATAGCAGGGGCAGGAGCAATTCTCCAAGATCGCCCGCATCATCGACACAATAGTGACCAGTGATCTCCCCCCTGGTTCCTGCAAGTCTGTCTCCATACCTTGCATAGACGGTATGCATCCCGATCTCCTTTGCAGGGGCGAGATCACGGACCGGGCTGTCGCCTATCATGACCGTTTCTGAAGCCCCGAGACCGAGTTTTTTTAATGCCAGGAGGAACGGGGCATGGTCGGGTTTTTTCCTGCCGGTCATTTCATAGGTAACCATGTGCTCAAACCGCCCGGAAAAGCCTGAAACGTCGAGACGTGCCCTTGCATGGACCATATCGGCATCCGTGACAAGTGCAAGGGGGATCCCCCGGGCGTTTAATGTTTCCAGTACATCAGAAATACCCGGATATGGCCGTATTGAATCCAGTTTCACGGTTTCGTACATGCTGCATGACCACCGGTATCCGGCAGGGACAAATATATTACGGTCGACCAGATAGTCCCTGATATGTCTCCAGTCTTCAAACCCGTATTCGGGCCTCATGAAATAACTGAAGAGATCTTCCCAGTCGTCCCTTCCGAAGTGCCGGGCGACAGACCTGCATGCCTCGAGCTTTGCTTCGACAAGATCGAAGAGGGTATTGTCCATATCGAAAATTATTCCCTGAATTTTCTCTTTCATCTCCTTCCCCTTACCGTGACATTTCCAGGTTTAACACAGTAAATGTGGATTTTTTACCCATGTAATGTACTCCATCATGCCATAATAATCCGGAATAGATGATGATGTAGTTCAGAAAAAGGATGCATCGTTATTGCCAGGTATTAGGGAACTGAGAGGAGGGAGAGACGTATGATTCATATTATCAGGCAGTGAACTGGTAACATAATCTGGAATTATGTCTTCCCTGTTCCAAAACCCGGTTCCCCCATATCCCGGTTGGAAACGCCGGATATACCGTCTTGCCCGCCCTGTCACAGAGGAGGACATCAGGGCATTCCTGGGAGACCAGGATTTGTATGTCAGGGAGACCGAATCCGGTTTAATAAATATCATCCACAAATATGGACTTCTTGAGATCCATTGCATGAAGAACAACCCCGAGGTTGAGATATGGTATGATCCCGATAAAGGGTCATATCCCCTTCAATATCTGGAAGCACTGTTGAAGACGAGATTTTGAAGGAAAAAATGTCAGTAAATTAAAATATACGAGGTTAATCTATCCCGACCATGACTTCGGAAGCTTTCATTACCGCGTAAACCGGTGAGCCCTCCTTCAGTTTCATTTTTTCCGCGGAATACGTTGTAATGGAAGAGACGATCTCGTTTCCACCGGCGATGCTGATAACAACTTCCGTGCTCACCGGGCCTTTTTTGATCGCCTTGACGGTTCCCTTGATTTTATTGCGTGCACTGATTTCCATGGTTTTCACCAGACGTGAAATAGTAAACACTAATATTTAAAGCTTCTACAGTTATCCCATAAAACCCGCCTTCAATATCGATTCTCGTAACTTATCCTGTCCCGTACATCGGCCCCTTTGTCCGGGCAGGGGATGCAGGAGGATTAATTCCAAGGGAATCGATGTTTCGACAGGGTAATATGGGTTCTGGTTTGTTTTCCCGATAAATTCCACCTTCATGCCGCTTTTAAACCCAATCGGAGGGAAAGGAACAGGATATAGATCATTCCATGGTCGCTCCCGATACGGAAGGCCGATCCGAAGAGTTCGTGAAGATAGAGCGTCCCGGTATCGTCAAAGACCTTTCCTTCGAGGGGGGGAGGCGGGAGGCAGCCTGCAATTACACACACAAGTCCCAGGACACCGAAAACGATTAGAATCTGCCGTGAAGAGGATCTCATTATCGTGAATGTCCCACAAGGGAATAAGTAATTTTCGAATGTTATTACCGGCCGGAAACCGGGGGATCGAGGGCAATTTCTGGTTTTTGGTATTCAGAAATCAGGGGGGAAGATCACCCGGACGATAACTTGTTTATATTCCGGCGCCATTACAGGTGTTTGGAGAGCAGGATGATACTTCAGCAGGTAACATCGGAAGGTCTCGCTCATCATTCCTATTACCTCGGATCGGGGCGGGAAGCTGCCGTGATAGATCCACGACGGGATTTGGGAATATATCTCCGGCTGGCACGTGAACATGACCAGGATATCACCCATATCTTTGAAACACACAGGAACGAAGACTACGTTTCGGGCTCAACCGGCCTTGCCGCACGGTCGGGTGCGCAGATTTATCATGGATCGGCAACGTCATTCCGGTTCGGCCAGCCTGTCAGCGAGGGGGATGAATTTTCCATTGGCGATATCTCGGTACGAATTCTGGAAACTCCCGGTCATACCCTCGAAAGCATCTCCCTTGTTATAACCGACCGGAAAATTTCAGAGGGCCCGTACCTCGTTTTCACGGGAGATGCCCTTTTTGCAGGTGACGTCGGCAGGACGGATCTGATAGAGGGGATCAGGAAGGAGGATGCTGCAGGGCTCCTGCACGACAGTCTTATTAAGAAAATTCTCCCGCTTGGTGAGGCGGTTCTTGTGTATCCGGCACATGGGGCCGGTTCTGTGTGCGGCATAGATATCGCAGACCACCAGGTTACTACCATCGGGTACGAACGGAAGACGAATCCGTTGCTGTCCCTGACACGTGAGCATTTTATGGACAAAAAAGCCCGAGAACACAACTATTCCCCCCCCTATTTCAGGATGATGGAACAAAAAAATCTCGATGGCGCAGGAGAATTTTATCATATCCCGGACCTCATGCCGCTTAGTCCAGAGCGTATTAAGGATGAAGGACGAAACGGGGTGCAAATTCTCGATATCAGGGCTCCTACAAGCTACGCCGGCGGTCATATCGCAAAAAGCCTGTGCGTCTGGCGGGAAGGCCTTCCCGCCTTTATCGGCTGGGTCCTCAATTATGACGACCCGATCGTTATCATCGATGATTTCAACCTCGACACCGATCCTGTTGTCCGGCACTTTGTGAGACTCGGATATGAAAATATTTCAGGCTACCTTGCCGGAGGATTTCCGGCATGGACGAAAAGCGGCGAAGAGATTGCACGTCAACCTGCCTGGTCGGTACACACCTTAAAAAAATTCCTTGATGCGGGTGCGAAGGACTATTTCCTCCTCGACGTGCGGGATATCCATAACAGGGAGAAAATGGGCCATATACCTGGCGATCACCATATTTATGTCGGTGAACTTCCTGGCAGGACCCGGGAAGTACCGATGGATAAAGAGGTGCTTGTCTATTGCGACGCGGGGTTCAAGGGGTGTCTTGCGGGAAGCATCCTTGAACGGGCCGGCTATTGTTCTGTCACCAATATCCTTGGGGGGATGACCGCCTGGATCGCGGCCGGATTCCCTGCTGAAAAAACAGACCGGAGACACGCCGGAGGTTAGAGGGCCGGGGCCGCCGAGACGGGAGACAATAAAATCGTACCATATCACTTTTTTGCGCACCCGGCAGAACAACCCCGGGTTGGGCCTGCTTTCTTTTGTCAATAAAAGTCTCTCCGGATGCAGGCAATTAAGATATTCCCTGGTTAAAAAGAATAATTACCCTGCGCCTGAATCGTACCACTCCCAACAACGGGCAGGAATATTTACAAAACTTTATTATTACCTGTCTGATATTCACATGAGATTGGAATGGAGATCGTGAGAATCCCGAGAATGGAAAAGCAGGAATATGACCGCCTGATCGAAGAGGGATATATCGCAAGGATTGCATTTCAGGGCGAGAAATATCCATATATTGCCCCGTTTCTCTACGTGTTCGACGGTCAGTTCATTTATTTTCTCTCAACAAAATATGGGAAAAAGATCGAATACTTCAGGAAGAGCCCGTATGTTTCCGTCGAAGTCGAAAAATACACCAGGGACCTCTCCTGCTATACCTTTGTCACGATGCAGGGATACCTCGAAGAGGTAACTGACGGGATTGAGAAGAAGCTGATACGAAAGCGCTTCGTCGACCTGATCCATGAAAAGTACCTTTCCCCTAATATTCTCGCCGCCCTCGGCCATTCGCCGCAGGAACCGCCCGAGGCGATCGCGATGGAGGAGCGATCGCTTGTATGGAAACTCACCGGTGTAAAGGACCTGGTCGCGCTTAAAAATCTCTAATATTTTCTGATCCCAACAGCTTATTCTGGCGGTTCGCCCAGGTTTTCCAGGAGTACCGATACGTCCCCGGTGGGAACACCGCAGGCATGATTTGAACAGGCCCAGGCAATGGGTCTGCCATCAGGGGGAGAAAAATTCCCGGAAAATCCGGTCAGTGTATCGATCGGCACCGTATTCTCACCATATGGCCGGTAAATCAATACCTTGGAGGGAATAAATCGTTTTCCTATGGCGTTTCGCATCTCTCCGGTTTTCGGATCATCCCGGTCCCCGGTAATAACAACTTCATATGACGGTCCCAGGGCGAAGTCCAGGGCCGAGAGAAACCCCGTATAGCTCTCTGGCGATTGTACTACAGCCGGCACAGAGCAACGGGCAAGTTGCCATGCCTTTTCATGATAACCGGGATCGGCCGTAAACAACCCGAGCCTGACGAGGTTTTTGAATGCAACAGAATTGACCGATGGAAGGGCACCGTCATATATATCCTTTTTCCGGACGATGAGGTCTGTTGCCGTATCGCGGGAGGAAAAAAATCCGCCCTTTCCGGTGTCGGCAAAATGCCTGTTGAACCAGTCCTGTATATCGAGTGCGGCCCCGAGGTAACGGGGATCCTGCGATGCTTCGAAAAGGTCGAGAAGCCCTCCGGTCAGATATGCATAATCGGATCCAAGGCCCGCGATTCCTGCCTCGCCATTTCTGAAACGATGCATCAGTTCTCCGTCTCCGCCGACCATGACACCGAGAAGGAAATCGGCATTTCTCCTTGCAGTCGTGAGATACGTATCATCTGAAAAAGCCATTGAAGCCAGGGAAAAAGCAGAAAGGGCAAGCCCGTTCCAGTCGGTAAGAATTTTATCGTCTTTAGCCGGCCTGACCCGGGTTTCACGGCTTTTAAATAATGTGGTCCTTAAAACAGCCAGATGTTCTCTGTATTCCTTTTCCGCCATTCCTGCGGATTCTGCGAGGTTCTTGATGGATGTACTCCGGTACAATATATTTTTTCCGGAGGGACTGTCAGCGTCCTGCTCCCGGAAATTACCTCTCAGGGATACATTATATGCCCGGGAAAAGAGATGCGCATCATCACCGAGGATATCATCTATTTCATCGGCCGACCAGAGATAGTATTTTCCTTCGCTCCCTTCGCTGTCAGCATCTTCGGCGGAGAAAAATCCTCCCTCCCGGGACTGCATATCGCGGACAAGATAGGAGAGACACTCCTCTGCAACAGTCCTGCACAAGGGTGCTCCGGTCATCTGGTAAGATTCAGTATAAGCGATGGTCAGCAGTGCCTGGTCATGGAGCATTTTTTCAAAATGGGGGACGAGCCACCTGGCGTCTGTCGAATAGCGGTGAAATCCCGAGCCAAGGTGGTCGTAAATTCCTCCCATTGCCATGGCTTCGAGAGTCTTTTGAGCCATAGAGAGTGCCTCGGGTTTTTTGGTCCTTTTTGCATAGCGCAAAAGGAACGAAATTATATGGGGTGACGGGAATTTCGGTGCTCCTCCAAATCCACCGCTGATATGGTCGAATCTGATCCTGAGTGCCGCATAGCCATCGTGGAGCAGCCCCCCGCCGATACCAGACTGCACACCCAGGGGAGGAGAGGTTATACCGGCGGTAACAGAACCGGTGACCTGATCGGCTGCAGTCATCAGTTCCTCCCGGTCGCTCTGCCACAATTGCCTGATACGGGGGATAAGCGTCATAAGACCCTGCATACCAAAACGGTCTTCTTTCGGAATGTAGGTGGCAGCAAAAAACGGTTTTCTTTCGGGGGTCATGATAATGGTCAGGGGCCAGCCCCCGGAGCCAGTCAGGACGAGTGCAACCGACATATACAGTTCATCGATGTCGGGTCTCTCTTCCCTGTCGACTTTTATGCAGACAAAGGAGTCATTCATGAGCGATGCTACACGGGCATCCTCAAACGACTCATGTGCCATGACATGGCACCAGTGACAGGTAGAATACCCGATCGACAGGAATATCGGGCAATCCCTTCTCCCCGCCTCGTCGAACGCTTCGTCACCCCACGGGTACCATGCAACCGGGTTAAAGGCGTGCTGGAGGAGGTACGGGCTGATCTCGTGAATAAGCCTGTTCGCGGCTCCTCCCTCTTTTATGTCCCCCCGGTCTCTATCCGTAGTACCTGCCATACCGGTTCATAGGCGGACCGCTTATTTCTGTTTTTCCACGATCTCCTGCAGGGTAAGAGGAGACGAAATATTTTTTGGTAAGGTGTCATTTTATCCCCTGCCTCCCTCAGTGATTTGCGACGGAGAAATGGTAACAAATAATTACCTGAAATGTGTTTGAAAAAATAAAAAAAACTGAGTACCGCAGGAAATGGTGTGTTATTTCGTGCATTTTTTCCTCATATCCTTTCCCTTCAGACGCTCCCGGGGCTTCCCCCGCCGCTGTGGGGACCCGGCCGGGATAGGACTGTCCTGTTAACTCTTTCCCTCGTATCGTCCGATCAACCCTGTCCAGAGGCTATCCTGATAGGGAGGTGCAGGAAGATGGCGAAAACCCCCCTGTCAAATGTTTAAATATGATATCAGAGAGCCCCTCCAAAACACGAGTCAAAATTCAAAAGATCATCCGGTTATTGTAAAGATTTTTGGGAAGGATTGGGACCTTGCCCATATTTTTTTACTTCATCGCCGCTTTTATTATTTTAACCGGCGTTCTTGGACGGTCGTTCCCGTCCTTCTGAACCTTTGCGACAGCATCGACAACGTCCATACCCGAGACGACCCGGCCGAACACGGGATGCCGGTCGTCGAGGAAATTGTTATTTACCAGATTGATGAAGAACTGGCTTCCGCCGGTATCCGGGCCCGCATTTGCCATAGATATGGTACCGCGGTTATTCCGGTTTTCTCGCGTAAATTCATCACGTATAGCGTACCCGGGCCCCCCGCACCCGGTTCCCGTGGGATCGCCGCCCTGGATCATGAAGCCATCGATTACGCGATGGAAGATGACACCGTCATAATATCCCTGCACAACCAGTTTTTCAAAATTCCCGGCGGTGACAGGCATTTTTGGATCGAGCTCTATCGATATCGTACCCATGGATGTCTCGAGGACAGCCACTTTTGGGCTTTCAGGATCGGTCATAATTATATGGTACTGGTTAAAGGGGCATTAATCTTCCAGTATAATAGAAAAAATCAAATTAATTCCCATTGGAACCGGAATCCGGCGGGATTTCTTCTCCAAACCGCCTGCCTGATTCCTTTCCACCCGGAAAAAGTTCTTTATCCGTCCTCTTACATCGGACTGGCATTTATGGAGGACGGAAGCAACCGCCTTAGAAGGAGGTCCGGCACCTGATTCGAAGTATGTATCACCATATCGAAATAGGCAAGGTTGTCCCGCTGGCCTTTATACTTCAGGTCTAACTGGAAATCGATATCCATCAGGGTAACTGCCCCGAGGGTGGTAATGACAGCACGCCGTTCAGCCGTCACCCGGTCCTGGCCCTCCACCAGTCTCTGCTGGTCGCCGTCGATGTTCGAGATTAACTCGTTCTGGTACGAAAGCACGGTGATATGCGTATTCCCGATCGTGATCTGCTGCCCTTCAGGAAACGTGACGCTGTAATTGCTGGAGAAAGGCATCGGGATCCCTGTCGCCGGATTCGTGACCGTCACATTCAGCGTCAGGAGGGCTGCAATAAATATGATTATAAGAAGCGCTATGATACCGACAACAACTTTTAAACCGCTTCCGCCGCCACCATTTTCTTTTTTCCGTTCCAGTTCCCGGCCCTCTTTTTTTCCCTCTTTACGTGCACGGTCCTTTGCCAATTCAAGTTCCTGTTCCCTCTGCTTTCCCTCTTCCTGACTTTTTAAACGGGCTTGTTCATCATCCTGCGAAGTCGGTTCTGCCATCTTAATCGCTAATCCTTCCTGGAGATGTTTTTTAATATCAGATACATCCCTATGTCGCTCCGGTATATTATTTTTCCCGATGTCTGCGGAAAGATTGTAATAAAAGGATTTGGTATCAGAGCACTTGTTCAGGGGGTACCTCACTTCTGTGGAAATGCTTATCCTTTCTCCTGAACATTTACAGAATATATTTAAAGGAGGACACCATGTATGAAGAGCTGGTTTAAATTTTGTATAATTGCCGCCGTTTTTTCGGCGTCATTGCTTATTCTCCCTGCAAGCGGAGGCCTTTTTACGATCCCGCAGGGTGGTACGGCATTCATTGGGGAGCAAGGTCTCGATATAACCCAGGCCGGGGTAAACAGCGCATCGAGGATAGGCTGGTTCGCGACAGGAGCAAATGTAGCTGCCAGTGTGCCCGAAGCGACCGTTACCGTGGACGACGCTCAGAATTTTTATGTCGACCCGGCGACGTTTGTTTCAAAGACGGGTGCATGGTACACAATGCCCGATAAAAAATTTGCATTCTATGTGGAAGATCCGTCATTAACATTAAGGGTATTTGATGATACTTCGAATTTCGAGGTGACGAATTCAACGAGATTGCTTCCAAGAGGTGACCAGGCGAGTTTCAGGATCGAAACAAATCTCGTGGCCATGCTGAACAGGTCCGGAATATCTATGATACCGGTGACAATTTATGTGGTTACGCCCGGTGGCGCCCAGCTCGCAGAGGTGTCAGGGCATCCATTAACGAATATAGGGGTAACAACGTCGCCGTTCTCAACCGGACCTATCTGGGATACAAGAGCATACTCTCCGGGCACCTACACCGTCTGGGCGATATGCAACGTCAATGAGATGAATAATAACTACCGGGTCGACGGGAAGACCCAGACCCCCCAGACCGGCAATCTTCAGATCCAAAGCTCAAATCCGTTGATTACGACCCCGATTACATCGGCTATAACCTCAGTTACCAATACTGCTACAACCACCTCTCCTCCCACGACGTCATCCGTAACCACCACCACGATGACGATCCCGGCCACAACACCGCCACTGAGTACCCTCCCGACAACGGTTCCGACAACACAGTCTCCGGCGCCGGGTGTTCTCCTGGCAGGTGCGGGACTGGTTGGAGCGGTCCTGATTATTAGAAGACGGACCTCCTGATAAGAGAAAAAAAGGGATCATTATTTTTGTAGAATTTTTTTTAAAACAATATTTCTTGAATAAGAAAATTAAATTCCTCCCCGGGCGGGTCCGACGACCGGAGATGACTGATCTATGACTTTGTAGCGGTTGCCGTTGTAAAATGTAATGTATACCCGGATATTGTCGCTCTGGTTCGTTCCCTGGAACGTTACCGTTGCCCCTTTCAGGGGTTGAAGGGACTGTGTCCGGGTCGAGCCATCATTCCCTGTATATACTACATCTATGCTTTTTACCTGGTTTTGTCCCTCCCCTCCCGCGAATGTCACATCGATGGTATTATGGATCGCATCTTTCTGGGCCACCTGGATTGCCACGTTGCTTCCGGACGGCAGTGTGTCAACCGTTCCAGAGACAACATTATTATTTGATGCGGGAGGTGCATTCTGGACGGGAGGAATCCCGGTGCATCCTGCCAGAAGTGCGCAAATCAGGAGCAGACCAATTCCGTAAGGTAATTGTTTCATAGTACGTGTA
>DATKKE010000024.1:0-13061 GCA_035543455.1 Methanoregulaceae archaeon | reverse complement strand
GCCATTGTATGCAGCGATCGTGGCTGCCGTCTTCATCATCGTGATATCTGCCCGGTGACCGTCCACTGCCATATCGATACAGATTTGGGCGATGATTTTGAGCATATCATCGGAAACCGTGACATCCGGGAGGAGTTGCTGTGCGATGACGATCCGTTCCCGCAGTTCCTGCTCTTTTCCCTGCCACTCGTGAAGGAACCCATCGGGATCGTTCTCATACCTCTGTCGTCTGCGTATCACTTCAACACGGGTTTCTGCATCGTGGATTCCCTCGATATCGACGCATAATCCAAACCGGTCCAGGAGTTGCGGGCGTAATTCACCTTCTTCTGGGTTCATGGTGCCGATGAGGATGAACGCTGAGGGGTGGATATAAGAGACACCTTCGCGTTCGATAAAATTCATCCCCATCGCCGCTGCATCAAGGAGGACATCGACAATATGGTCGTTTAACAGGTTGACCTCGTCGACATACAGGATATTCCGGTTTGCTTCGGCGAGAATACCGGGCTCGAACTTTTTCTCTCCTTTTTTCAACGCATGCTCGATATCCAGG
Organism: Methanoregulaceae archaeon; assembly: GCA_035543455.1. Taxonomy (GTDB): domain Archaea; phylum Halobacteriota; class Methanomicrobia; order Methanomicrobiales; family Methanospirillaceae; genus CAIKOD01. Next base: position 12,505 of record DATKKE010000024.1, on the reverse strand, counting down.
CTTCCGACCACTTTATCTTCGGTCGCACTGATCGGGAGTTCAACAACCCGCATTTTCGCAGTCGAGCTGATAAGGTCCGGGTATTTTTTCTGGCAGTCGAGACACATTCCTTTTCTGTCTGCTGGATCGCATCCAAAGATACACCCCTCTACTACCTTCCGGTTCGGCAACAGGTGTGCAAGGGCCCGGGCGGCGGTGGATTTGGCAGTCCCTTTCTCTCCTTTGATAAGAACCCCTCCGATACGGGGATTAATTGCATTAAGGAGAAGTGCTTTTTTCATCTGTTCCTGGCCTACTATCGCTGAAAACGGGTAAATATCGTCAAAATGATGCATCGCGGGTCTCCGTTGTATAAAATGTAAAAGTTGTATGCAAATTTCATCAAATATTAAATAATCATCTCATTAAATAATTTATATTTTAATCATATTACTAATAAGTATGACGATTCAATACTTATTTAACACACCGAAAAGAATATTGACGTAAGATTGCATCTATGCAGGCTCGCTCCATCTTCATCTGAATTGCGAAAATCAGCGAGAATTAATTTCCGTTTATTAAAACAACTACAGGAAGGGAAAAACCGGGCCTGTGTTATCTGACGGGAGGTTTCGAGAACATGAGAATGATATCGGTGATGTGGGGGTCCTATGCTCCTGTCCTGAAACGTGCAGCAGTCGCGGCAGATATTGACCTGGTCATTTACCCCTGCAGATTACTTGAGGAGCACCCGGATAAAGTGGATGAAGTGCTGGAATTGATGAAGACCGCAGACGTGGTCCTCCTCTACCACACGTCCGATATGTTCTGGGAACGGGTCGATAAGGAGATAGGGGGTATCGGAAAAACCACCCCCGTCATCTCACTCGGATATGACCCTTCATGCTGGGTGTTCTCCACGGTTAGTCCAAGGATTGTCACAACATGCCAGACCTACATCACCAACAATGGCGAAGAGAATTTCAGAAATCTCCTCAAATTTATTAAAAAAGAACTTTTCAACCAGGATGTTGCAGTCATCCCTCCGATTGCGGTCCCATGGGAAGGACTCTATCATCCTGAAGCACTGTCAGCATTCACAACTATTGACGATTATCTTTCATGGTATTCAGAACGCGAACAAATAAACGCACCATACGTTGGCATCATCTTCTCCCGAGTAACATGGGCCTCATCGAATACGTCGATTGAAGACATGCTTATCCGGAGCCTCGAATCTACCGGACTAAACGTAATACCTGCGTTCACCTATGCAATACGGGATGATAGCCTCGGCGCACGCGGAATGACCTACGTTATTTCCAAGTACCTGATGAAAGATGATTCACCCCGGGTCGATGCAATCATCAAACTGGTCCCCTTCCTGATCGGGACATCGAAAGGAGACGACTACCGCGGAAAAACAACAGCAGAAAGTGGTGTTGAACTCCTCACACGGCTCAATATCCCCATCTTTCACCCGGTCATTTCTATGTACAAATCGGTTGAACAATGGCGGGAATCCACCGGGCTCACCCTGGACACCGGCTGGGCGGTTGCGATGCCGGAATTCGAAGGAGTGATTGAGCCGGTCTTTATCGGGACAAGTTGCAGCAGTGACGATGGTGAAAAACCACGGGAACCCGTTCCCGACCGTTGTGACAAAGTGGCCTCACGGGTCAAAGCGTGGATCGCACTTGCAAAAAAACCGGTATCTGAACGTAGAGTGGCATTTATCTTTAATAATAACCCCTGTGCAAACGTTGAGGCGAATGTCGGTGCAGCTTCGCACCTGGATTCGCATGAAAGTGTCGCCCGGATCCTCCATAGGATGAAGGAAGCAGGGTACCAGGTCGACCCTCCGGCATCAGGTAAAGAACTCATCGAGACCATCATGGCAAAAAAGGCGATCTCAGAGTTCCGGTGGACAACGGTCGAGGATATCGTTGCCAGGGGAGGGGCTCTTTCCCAGATCGACATGCAGACCTATACACCCTATTTTTACTCACTCCCTGCAGCAGTCCAAAAACGAGTCTGTGATACATGGGGAGAACCACCGGGCCTGGGGATGGTTATTGATGGAAAACTCCTAATCACCGGGGTATCCTTTGGAAATGCGACCGTACATGTCCAACCCAAACGCGGATGTTACGGGGCTCGTTGCGACGGGCAGGTATGCAAGATCCTCCATGACCCGGATTGTCCACCGCCCCACCAGTACCTTGCCACGTACTATTACATCCGCAAGGCACTCGGTGCAGATGTGATTGTGCATGTCGGGACTCACGGAACGGTTGAGTTTCTCCCCGGAAAAGGGTTAGGGCTCTCAAGCGAGTGTTTCCCTGACGTAGTTACCGGGGATATCCCACTCCTGTATATGTATAATGCCGACAATCCGCCGGAAGGAACCCTTGCAAAACGGCGAAGTTACGCAACACTTGTCGATCATATGCAGACGGTCATGACCGGTGGGGGACTCTATGAAGACCTGGAGAAGCTCGAAGGGCTCCTGACTGAATATGAGACCGCGAAAATCGATCCTGCGAGGGCTCATGCTCTCCAGCACCTGGTCCTCGATGCCATTAAGAAAAGCAATCTAGACAAGGACCTGCACCTTTCCCACGATGTGCCACTCGCTGAGGTTGTGAGCCGGGCACACGAGGCACTATCAAAAATCCGCAATACCCAGATACAATCCGGGATGCATATTTTCGGGGAGGTCCCGCAGGGGGAGAAGCGGATCGGTTTTATCAACTCGATTATAAGGTTCGATACCAGCGACTTTTCCCCGCGTCGTGTAATGGCGAACCTTGCGGGTTTGGACCTTTCGGAACTACTTGCCAACCAGCAAAAATATTCCGATAAGCACGGGGCATCATACGGAGCATTACTCGAAAGAATCGACCACGTGTTAAAACAGTTCATATGGGTTGTTCTGACGGAACCGTCAACATCGTATGATACAATCTTCTCCTGCCAGGTTTCTCCTGTCCGGGTGAAGGAGCTTGATACAATCCGCGCCAGGATTGTCGATATCAACCGGCGGCTTGAAGAGACAAAAGAAATAGAGGCACTGTTCAACGGTCTGAACGGCGGATATATACCGGCCGGACCTTCAGGGTTGATCACCCGGGGCCATGAAGATGTCCTCCCCACCGGGTGCAACTTTTACTCCCTTGATCCCTACCGCGTACCTACCCGTGCCGCATGGCGTGTAGGGCAGCGTCTTTCTGAGTCATTGATCAGCAAGTACCTGAATGAAGAAGGGATACTGCCAGAGACCGTGGCGTTTTACTGGATGGCGGGAGACATCATGTCTTCTGACGGAGAGATGCTTGCCGAGATGTTTGCAATGATCGGGGTTGAACCGGTCTGGCTTCCCAACGGGCAGGTTAAAGCATTCACTATTATTCCCCTCGAAAAACTCGGCCGGCCGCGGATCGATATCACGGTACGCAGTTCAGGGATTCTCCGCGACAATTTTGCCAATTGTTACGAGTTGCTCGATGAGGCGGTCCTTGCCGTTTCTGCACTTGATGAGCCCGTGGAACAGAACTTTGTGCGCAGGCATTCCCTGCAGAATATGGTGGATAATGGTGGGGACTGGCGTGACGGAACGTTGCGTGTCTTCTCTTCGCAGCCTGGAACCTATTCGAGCGGGGTAAACCTCGCCGTGCTTGCTAGTGCATGGAAGGATGAAAAAGACCTTGCAGATATTTACATTGCAGTAAACGGGTATGCATATGGCAAGGATGTAAAAGGAAAAGCCGCACACGAGCAGCTGGCTGCCAGTCTTTCAACGGTGTCGGTCACATTCAACAAGGTTCAGTCCGATGAATATGACCTCCTCGGCTGTTGCTGCTACTTCGGGGCACATGGGGGTATGACCGCTGCAGCCCGCCATTACTCAGGAAATGAAGTCAAACCATATTACGGTGATACAAGGGAACCTGACCATGTAGAGGTCCGGGACCTTGCCGACGAGATCAGACGTGTTGTCCGCACAAAGCTCCTTAACCCGAAATGGATCGACGGGATGAAAGAGCACGGTTACCGGGGTGCGTCCGACATCATGAAACGCGTCACCCGGGTGTATGGCTGGGAAGCATCCACACAGGAAGTAGATGACTGGATATTTGACGATATCGCAGAGACCTTTGTCAACAATGATGAAATGAGGGAGTTTTTTGAACAAAACAACCCGCATGCACTCGAAGAGATTGCCCGGCGCCTCCTCGAAGCCAATCAACGCGGACTCTGGGATGCAGATGAGCAGGTGCTCGAAAATCTCAAAAACAAATACCTCGAGATTGAGTCCTGGATGGAAGACGAGGCAGGGGAAGGTGATTACCAGGGGGGGAGCGTGGATGTTCTCTCATCAGATGAGATAGCCACATGGGGTGAACCGATGAAGGATCTGCTGTCAAAGGTCCATGCAAAATATCCGGGAAAATAATGGATGAATGGAGTTAATAATCTTGAACGCAATTGAAACGAAAGACCTCACAAAATATTATGACGGTCTCTGTGCAGTCGATCATCTTAACCTCTCAATAAACAACGAGATCTTTGCGCTCCTTGGTCCGAACGGGTCTGGCAAGACCACCACGGTTCTGATGCTCACAACCCTTCTTCATCCGACGAAAGGAAGTGCGACAGTCTGTGGATATGACGTCACGAAAAACGGGGAGGAGGTAAGGAAAAAAATCAGCTATGTCCCGCAGGACATGGCGGTTGACATCAAGTTGACCGGTCGGGAAAACGTCCGTTTTTTTGCAGACCTTTACGATGTACCTCATACGAGTGACTGTGTCGATGAGGTACTGGCGGTTATGGAACTAACCGACAGGGCTGATGATCTCATCCGGACGTATTCCGGAGGAATGCGCCGGAGGCTGGAACTTGCGCAGGCGCTGGTCCACGAACCGGCAGTGCTTTTTCTCGACGAGCCTACGATCGGGCTCGATGTTGCCGCCAGGAAAAAAATCTGGGAACATATCCGTGCCCTGCGAAAGAAGGGTATGACGATCTTTGTCACTACCCACTACATGGATGAGGCAGACCAGTTCTGCGATCGTGTCGGGATCATCAGCAAGGGAAAGATTGCTGCATTGGGTTCCCCAATCGATCTCAAGGCCAGGTTGATGAAGGATGTAATCACGGTGCGAGTTGAGGGAGCATGCATACCCCCTCCAGTACCAGGGGTTCTATTTGTCGGGCAAACCGAAGACGAGGTCTCTTTCACCGCAGAAAACGGCAGGGAAGCCTTGCCAGCCCTTGCCGATGCACTAACACGCTCGGGCACAAAGGTGAGAGCTATGTCGCTGCATGAACCAACTCTTGACGATGTTTTCCTCCAGGCGGTTGGAAAGCAGGAGGAGCCTCACGGGTTTGAAGATGGCAAGTTCCGGATAATGCTGCGGAGGCGGAAATGAGAGGCATCATCACCTACTTCAAACGGGACTTCACAAAGTGGACCCGTGGAAAGATCGGCGTGTTTTCGGCACTGGTCATGCCAGCGGCATGGTTGATCTTTGTCGGGCTTGCCCTGCCGGTGAAGTTCACCGGAAATTATCTCGACTTCATCACTCCGGGTATTCTTGTCATGACCATGCTTACGGCTGGTTTATCCGGGGGGGCACTGTTAATGTTTGACAAGATACTAGGCTTCCTGAACAAATTCCTTGCCCTGCCTACGCCACGCAGCAGCATTCTCATCGGTAAGATCCTGTTCATTACAGGCAGGGGTTTAATCCAGGCAACAATTATCCTGGCTATTGCCCTCCTGATTGGTGCATCGCTGCTGAATCCGGTTCAATATGGACTCACCTACCTGATTCTCTTTATGTTCGGGGTGCTTATCTCAGCATTTTCCACAACCATCGCACTTTACCTGGAAGATCATGACTCCTATTCTGCATTCAGTACCATGATTTCAATGCCGCTTTTTTTCACTTCAACAGCACTCATGCCCTACAGTGTTATGCCCGAATGGCTGAGAGCAATCGCCCACGTGAACCCTCTCAGTTTCGCAATCGATTCGGTACGTGAAGTTGCTACGGGAGTATTTCCTGCAATCCCTCTTCTTGTACTGACTATGCTGGCGGTCATTGTGCTTGGGATCTGCATGCATGTATTTAGAAAGGTGACGGTATGAAAAATCGTTTAATGACAATTGGAATCCTTATCCTGCTTATCCCCGGTATCGTTTTTCTTGCCGGTTGCATCAACCCTTACACTCCCGAAACAGGCGGAGTGATTACAGAGACAACAGGTGTTCCTGTGAAGACACCATCACCAGAATCTGTTCAGACTCTGACGCCAAATTCAACGGTGAAAACGGCAATACCCACATCCATGCCGCTGACACCAATTTCCAGTACTTATAACGACAACTGTTCACCTGTTACCATTTCACAGAGTGATGGCACTCAGGTGACCCTTCCCTGCCAGCCCCGAAGGATCATTGTCACGAACGCAAATGCTGCCGAGATGCTCATTGCGATCGGAGCCGGCGACCGGATTGTCGGAGTAACCGATTCGACAGAAAATGTCACCTACATCATGGATAAACTATCAGGTGTGGAAGATATAGGTAACTGGCAGATCCCCAATATCGAACGTATTCTATCCCTTCATCCTGATGTGGTAATTGCATATTCGAGTTACAAACCAAAGAATCTCGACCAGCTCACTGCCGTCAACATCACCGTAGTTTTCCTCGACTGTTACAAGCTTAACCAACTTCCTTCCGATGCACGTGCATTGGGTACGCTGACAGGTAAGACTGCAGAAGCCGAAAGTTACGCACAAATGGTTGAGAATACCACGAACCTGATTGCTCAACGAGTGCATACTATCCCCCCTGACCAATACCCGTCGGCTTATTTCGAATCATATACTGATTACACCGCAGCATCACGTGGATCAGGGTCTGATGACATGCTGAAAGCATCAGGTGGAAAAAATATTGCCGGGGATACCCTGTACTCCTCGACACAGGTAAGCCCCGAATGGGTGGTTTCCCAGAAACCGGATTTTGTGATGAAAGTCGTATCTTCCAGTGAGACCCGGTCACTTGCAGAAATTGTGCAGATTCTAAAGGACCGAAGCGGTTGGAATACTATTCCCGCGGTACAGGATAACCAGGTCTATGCCATTTCAAATGATGTTGAGTACGGTCCACGGGCGTATATCGGTCTCGTTTACATGGCAAAGATCCTGCATCCTGATGTATTCAGGGACGTTGATCCCAGAAAAATGCTCGATGAATACGCACAAAAATTCGTTGCAGAAGCAAACATTGAGACCCCCGTTTATCCAGCACCAAAATGACAGGATTATGCTCACCTCTTCAATTCTTTTTTGAATTAGAAATAAAGGATATCAAAAAATTTTCTTGAAATAGTATTGCACGGAGAAAAATGAAATTCAACAATTATATCCTTCTTCTGACGGGAATTATTCTCATTTTCACCTGTGTAGCTGTGGCCAGCGCTGGCCAGGACAACATTTCACGGCTTGTCCAGAACAACCTCCTCGGCAACAGCATTTCATTGAATCCTGACGGGACAACCCTTGCATTCTCCACCCGGACACCGAATACACCGAAAGATCAATGGGATCTCTGGACTATCGGAGTCAATGGCACGAACCCGAGAATGATTGCATCGATGGAATCTGTCGATGATATTTTCTGGAGTCCCGATGGCAGGACCCTCGGATTTACCGGGTTTAAAAATGGAATCTCACAGGTATGGACAATCCAACCGGGAAATATGACTCCTTTCCAGGTGACAGACATAAAAAATAATTCCAGGATGGTTGGGTTTGATCCTGCAGGCCAGTATATTCTCTATTCACAGGAGGTCCCTGAAAATATGTATAATGCCGTGAATCTCTATCGCACGGACATGAACGGTGAAGAATCTCACCTGATCGCATCAGATGTCGCAACAGTGAAAATGAAGCAGAGTAGTTTCCCGGAAATGAAAACGTATTATATTACACGCCCCGCGTGGATTCCAGGTGATTATCCCCTCGTTATTCCGGTTCTGCATCGTGGGAAGGCAGATCTCTATAGTTTCTCCATCGACGGTACAGAAGGTTCACCGCTGACACGGTCAGGGGACTGTTCTTCCCCGGCATGGAACGCTGAAAGGCAACTCCTCGCCTATCGGTCCGACAGGGAGGTTTACGTCCTCAACCGCACGATCGGGGTAAACCAGTCGCTGACCTATGCCGGCTTTGACCGCCAGGACCAGTATTCCGATGATGATATTGCCTGGAGACCGGGTCACGATATGTTGGCATATGTCATGAACGGCGACGTGTGGGTAATGAATGCCAATGGTTCACATCCACTCCAGCTGACAAATCATACGACCACCTCAACCCATATTACAGATAGCGTCTGGAGCCCTGATGGGAATTATCTCTATTATATATCGGGTGTGGAGGTTGGAAAAATCGATGTTGATCAAGTCCTTGCTTCACCGCCCTATGATCCGACGAAAATCGTGGAAATTTCAGGTTTGTCCGACAACGCCCAACCAAGTTGGAGTCCTGATGGGTCAGAACTTGCCTATGTATCGGGGTACTCCGACCCCCGAAGCAGCATATCAGCCTCCTTTGGTTCGGGGACGATGAGAGATTTAACAATTCTTTCCATGGGCAACCTTTCCATTCGGCGGATCACGAATACCGGTGACATCAATGCTCCTGCATGGAACCCGAAAGGTGATACCATCACCTATACCAGATCAACCGACCTGTCGGGCGCGATTTGGATTACTGATTCCAAAGGTACCACGCCATACCAGATCTCCCCACCCGGGGAGAATTGTAACAGCCCGATATGGAGTCCCGACGGGAGAGAAATTGCCTACCTGAAAGACTCCGCCAAAGAAATCTCACACCCTGAAATAAACCTCTATGGAACAGAAAATTTCCCAGACCTTGCAGTAATGGATATGAAGCGTAATACAAGTACTACGGTGTTGTCCCGGGTCATCACCGGTTTCGAAAATACCATCATATGGAGTCCTGCAGGCGATGCAATCTCTGCTATTAACCGGACCGGGACATTGAAGGAAAACCTTTGGGTTATCGATGTAGAAAAACCGGAAAACCGCGATGGTGCCGAACTCAACGCCGCGCCTTTTGGGATCAGGGGTGGAATCTCCTCGTTTAGTCCATCAGGAGAATCCATCCTTTATATCAATAGTTCAGATAAACGGCAGTTAATCAACCGGTTTGACTCACATGGCAGGAAAACGACACTCTCAAATAACGAGTGCGCTGTAAACCAGGTCCGGTATAATCCGAAACAATCCCTTATTGCCTATATTCTCTGCGGGCAGCTCTGGACAATGGATGATAACGGATTAAATAAAAAAGAACTGACAAGTCCGACCAATGGGAACGGACAGATAATGCAAATCCAGTGGAGTCCTGATAGTTTAAGAGTTGCATATCTCGATTACAACCAGCTGTTTATTGTCGATGCGGACGGCGGAAATCGTCACCGTTTATCTCCTTACTACGATATCGATTCGTTTGGGTCGCTTCAATGGAGTCCTGACGGGAAATGGATCGCGTTGTCGTATGTTAAACAATTTGACAGAAGTAATTCCGGTATTGGTTACGGGACAAATGTGACCGGGCGGGACGGTCTGATCGACAAGGGGATTATTGTTCTTGTGAACGTTGAACGATATGATCAGGGCACACAGGAGACGGGAGAAGTAATTGAGAGAAGACCGGAGGCGTCGGTTACTATAAACACAACGAATTCAGGAACCGAATCTCCCGGATTTCTGGCTGTTGTTGCTAACCTTTCGAACTCAACAGGAGCTTCCCAAATATTTCATTTTCTTCACAATAGGATCGAAAAATCGGGTTAATTGAAGCAGAAAATGGCGGCAAACTCTCGAATAACACATTTATTATTACGAAGATTCAACTTTTTTTGGGGCCCCCTGCCGATATACTAAAATAGAAAAATTTTATTATTTAATCATAAAAAGTAAAAAGTTTTTATTACTAAAGATGCCGAAGATCTAAAAGGTGATGATCGAGGATCATGGTTTGCCGGTATCGGGAATTTCAATTACATTCCCAGGTGGATTTCAACGGATTATTTCATTCCTGAATGATGTGGACGGTTGGGCAGGTCACACCAGTACCTGCACGGTAATAAGCCGGAGACCACCACATTTCCTGTAAACTCGGATCATTTCACCGGCAGAGCCTTGCATTCGGAATACATCACCAAGGTCATATTATGGTTGAAACAAAGAAAAAAGTCGAAAAAAAAGCTGAACCAGCAAAAGTGACGTCAAAAGCCACGGATACAAAAAAAACCGAACAAAAGAAGACCGTCCCTGTGGAAACCGAGACTAAAAAACCCGAACAAAAGAAGATGGTACCCGCGAAAACCGAGACCAAAAAAGCCCCGGTCAAACCAAAAAAATAGGTTAATCGGATGGATTTCATCAAATTTCCTTTCCTATTTTTCGTGTCAGCAACATTTCTTTGAAATATTTTATCAAGTGATAAAAATCCGACATCTGGTTCCTGATGGCGCTGATATTGTATATTCTATCTTTCCGGAAAAATATCGGATAATATAATCAAGATATTTAGAGTGTTTCACTCGACGAATTATTTGTCAGATTTATAAGGTGAGGAGAATTCTTCTTACAAAATCCGGATTTCTTTCGTGCACAGATGATTCCCTTTTTAATGGCAGATGCGATTTTTCATACCATATGGGTTATCGAAAAGTAAATGTTAACACGATACTGATAAGGGATGTGAGGATTTCAGATGGACGATGAACCGGACCTATCGAGGGTTGGGATTTCGCTCCCAAAGAAATTGCTGGACAAATTCGATGAAATCATTAATTACAGGGGATATTCGTCGAGGTCGGAAGGTATCAGGGATGCCATCAGGAGTTACATCACCTTCTACCAATGGATGGCCGACGTTAAAGGGGAGCGACAGGGAGTGATTACCATGATCTATGACCATGGACAAAGGGGGCTCCTTGCAACACTAGCCGATATCCAGCATGACAACATGTCTGTCATCCAGGCATCACTTCATTCACATATCACTCACGACCGCTGTCTTGAAGTGATCCTCGTCAGGGGAGACGGCTCGGTGCTCCGGACACTTGTGGAGAAGCTTATGTCCCAAAAAGGAGTCGAGTCGGTAAAACTGACAACAATTTCAGTACATGACTAATAAGCTCATTGCCTGACTGGCAAATCATCACTGGGTGATTACTAAAACATGAACGGGCGGGCCGACCTGTTGGCATTCAACTATTTTCAGATGTTTGTTTTATTGTTGATATTGAGCGATTTTTTCGAGGTGAATTCGTTATTCACCGATATAAAATTTTGAATTCTTACAGGTATATTGGAATCCGGGATATCCCATCGCTGCCCGGAAACAAGATTTTTCATCGTCCCGAACTTGGATGAAATTCCATCGAAATTTATAGGGGTCAGCATTGGACAGGGATATTAAATCCACAGGCACATGCTCTGCACCTTACTCCCCGATCATCATCGTTGTAAGTTTCACCGATTCGACTCCCTTCTGCGACATCAGTCGCTCGGCAAGCGTCTTGAGCTGCGACCCGTCACCCCTTACGAGAACTACCTCAAGGCAGCGATCGTGGGTGATGTGGGAGTGGATCGATGCCTGGATGACGGACATGAATTCGTGCTGGATATCGGTGAGCGTGGTAAGGAGTCCCCGCTGTTCATGATCGTATATCATCGTGATTACCCCCTGCCGGTCGCCCTTTACATCGGCCATCCATTTATAGTGGGTGATATAGCTCCTGATTGCATCCCGTATCCCTTCCGAACGCGATGAATAACCACGATAATTTATGATTTCATCGAATTTATCGAGCAGGTTTTTAGGGAGCGAGATCCCGATTCTTGAAAGGTCAGTCTCATTGTCCATATGAAATCCTCATACAACGTATCGGTATAGTATGAATTTTTATCTTTCGGTGGGGATCCGGCACTTCTCTTTGGACAACGCCACGTGAAGAAACGACTTCATGCAATAGTCCGTGCAATGCCGCCACCCGTTGGCAAATGGTAGCGATTGATAGGCCTCCGCTTTCACCTACCGGAGACATTCTGTCGCCTGATGTGGTTCCGGCATGATACCTGACATGGATCCGGGATCAGGTCAGGAAACCGATTCCCTGAAAAGCCCGAGGCCGCACCGGATCAACATCGGCGACAATCGATACAAAGCCGGTTTTTTCATCAGTTCCTTAATGAGCCTCCCCGGCCGGTCCATATCGCCGTATTCGCAGATCGTTGCGATGATAGCGGGGTCTGACAGTGTTTTAAGCAGGCTGTCCATTTCGACAGGACCGATCCGTTGCCGCATCCGGAATACCGCAAGTCCGGACGCGAGGTCCCGGCCGATGTCATGTTTCCAGAGCTGTTCGTACCGGGAAAGCGCAACGTTATCGAAGGCCCCC
>DATKKE010000023.1:0-27019 GCA_035543455.1 Methanoregulaceae archaeon | reverse complement strand
GATTTAGAGGCAGCAATTCGGTTCTGTCGCCCTTTCGGTAAAATTACAGTTGTAGGTCATTCTCTTGGTGGTCGGCTAGCCCTTTTGAGCAATGTTGATTATTGCATTGCAATCTCGCCGTCATTAAGCAAGAAGTACAGTGAACAAACTCGGGAGATGCTTAAAGTGATGCGTAGTTATCGAGTACGACCGTCAGACATTATGAATCTACTAACCTTGCAAGAGGAATTACCTGTATGGAAAGCTGAACATCACAAGGGGGAAGTACTAATTTTATACGCCGAGCGGGATGCCCCCGAAATCTCTGAAGGATGTCAATTGCTAAAAAATAAAGGAACTCAAGTTATCCGAATAGAAAAAGCAATGCATAGTGACGTTTTTCTTGTGAAACAAACATTTGTCACTATTCGAGAGCAGATTAGAAAATGGTACGACAATACGATAGTAGATTAATGGCCTCCGCCTCGACAAGGGCCCTAGAAGTATATGCTCATGGATCTCCGCCTGCAACAGGCTCGGTCACCTGACCCTCGCCTCGACCCGGCGAAGATCTCGTGTTCGAATCACGACGAGCCCATCTGTTCCGACACCGAGTCCTGACAAGTGAAACTGTCCCATCCTGATTATTTATCATATAGTGTGATGAAGGATGGATTGATGGGGGATTGTCCATATCCGACAGAGATTCCTTGATCCGGGTCCTTATCGCGTTGGTATTAACTGGAATATTACTGATTTCAGCAGGTTCGGCAGGAAGCAATAATATCACGTTATCAACGGGGGAAATGTTAGTTACCCCATGGAGTACTACGATTTCTCCTCTATACGGTGACCCAGGCGGGAATAATAGATATAATGAACTGTGGGCTTTCGAAGGGGTATCGAAGTCATCCCAATACCTTTACTCTGGAACAGCATCCGAAATTTGGGGAGGTTTCCAGGGTCCATCCCCAATTGACAAATCCATCAAATGGTGGGGTAGCTTCGATCTACCAGATAACCAGACTTCCCAGTCGGATAATGCGAATTCTCAGCCAATTCCCCCAAGCCCGACACCAACGATAACTCCTGACTTCACTGCCACGACTTTTTATTGGAACCCTTATACTCCTCTGAAATTATCGAATTATTTCCAGGCCGGGTATATGCCCCTGGTGCCTCATACGAATCCGGCCTTATATTATCCTGAGACCTCTTCAGCGGGCGGTATAGCATATGAAAGTAATTTTACCGATAATCAGGGATGAGTTCAAGTATTTTAGAGAAAGAGGATAATCCGTGGCCATAAAGAAATACCCGTTTCTATTTACATTGGCGATAATCGGAATACTGTTAGGTTCAACGGTATCAGCAGGAACGCTTCTTCATAAGGACAACTATAATGGAACTTTTCCAACCGGAAAAATGATCCTTGCACCCACCAGTTCTTCATATTCCCCATTTGAATTACCCTCTCAAATTCCCCTTTGGTACCGGTATAATCAGAGCAATCTCTTAAATGTAAAGAGCCAACCACTTACTTATGATGAGAATTCCACCGCATGTGGGAATTGTGATTATTCAAATTACACGGCCATTATGAATATTCCCATCCAACCGCATTTCAAACCCGTTCAGACGATACTTAACCTAAAACTCGATCAAAATGGTCAGGTTATTTATAATTCAGTTTATAATGAGACCGCCTATGCATGCGGGAATTGCGGTGGGGGCCTTGGATTTTATTCCTCCATATAGGAGATGTAAATGTCAATAACAAAGGGATCATTACTCACAATAATTGTTGTATTAATTGCAATTGGTTTGCTGGTAATTCCGGTATTATCGGTTCGAACTCTCCAGCAGCATAATAATCCGGTAGCAGTACCGGTTATCAAGCCATGGACGGGATTTCCAACCCATACGATGAATTACACCAATCCGGTGGACATGTACCAGGCAATAATTTTACCTTCCACTCTTCCATCATTTCAGAATCCTGATGATTTTATCAATCCCGGTTTTCGAACCGATACATCTGCACCGGGAAAATTCCAAGGAGGAATGGAACAGTCGGAAATTCACATTCTCCCCACGGGGAATTCAAATTATTCCTTCGTCCCGACGAATACCTACCTGACTGTCTGGAATCTGGCAAATCATGGGGTAAATCTTTCAGACTATGATTATACTGAATGCAGGAATGCCATTGCAGAGGAATTTTACAAAAAATTACTCCTGCCATTTTGAATTGTGTATTTTTAATAAACATACCTTATCAGGTGCCCGTAATCACCTTTGCCAACATACAATACATAATATTCATTAGACCACAAGCAACTTAGTTGCATATGAAGGTCTGGCGGGTTATACGGGTAGTACTCCCGGCACTGGTGCTTCTTATCCTTCTGTCACCGGTATTCGCGGATACCTCCTTTGATATAGCCCTGTCGTGGGCACAGAAAGGGGACCTGTTTTACAGCCAGGGACAATACGACAAGGCACTTGACGCATATAATACGTCGGTAACCCTGGACCCGTACAACAGCCTCGCCTGGAACAAACTGGGTGAGACCCAGGTCAGGCTTGGAAATTCTGCCGGTGCCATACAATCCTTCGATGAGGCGACACGGCTGGATCCTTTTTTTGGGAATGCATGGGTGAACAGAGGGGATGCCCTGCTCCTGACCGGAAATGAGAAGGATGCACTTGATGCCTATAATCGGGCAATTTCAATTAATCCCAATGACATCCGTGCGTACATCAGTAAGGGATTATTGTATAAAAGCGAAGGGAAACTGGATGAGGCTAGGACAGCCTTCAACGAAGTTCTGACAATTTCAGATCGCGAGATCCGCGTGCATCCGAATGATGCGAAATACAATGCAGATCTGTGGGATTACCGGGCAAGGGCCCTGTCCGAACTAGGAAGATACCAGGAGGCGCTCCAGGCATATGACCAGGCACTGGCCATCAATCCGAAACATGAGGATGCGATAAAAAATAAGAAGGATCTTCTCAATGCCCTCGATGCACAGGGAAATATTGCTATCGTGAAAAACCCGCCTCCAACGACCATACCAACAACAAGACTGACCACTAAACCCCTTTCCCTTCCGGTCCTTATTCCCCTGGCCTCATTGCCCGTTATTTTCTTTTATTACCGGTCGCGAAGAAGCTCGTAGACCGGATTACCCGATAGCCTCATGGTGTTGAGGTATCCAATATCCTAAGGACGTTCGCTTCTGAACCTGAATCATGGTATTTTTCCATCTTATACTGACCGACGACTGCAATCTCTGCTGCCGTTATTGCCGTGGAAAGGCATTCTCGCCCGCTATCTCCGGTACCTCCGGGGATCTCCTGATTGATACGGAATTACCTCCGGACCTGGATATCGATCTAGGGACTCTCTACCGGTTCCTTGCATCCGACCGTGATGCCGTTCTCACGTTTTACGGTGGAGAACCGCTGCTGAAACCGGACCTCATACACAGGATTGTCAGGGATGCCCCGCTAAAACGTTTCATGTTACAGACAAACGGGACACTTCTTCACAAGATCGAACCGGATGTCATCAGGAAATTCGAAACCATACTGATATCAATCGACGGACCTGAGGATGTCACCGATAGCAACCGTGGGTCCGGAACATACCGAACGGTCATAGATAATCTTCATCATATAACAGACCTTGGATACAGGGGGGAGATTATTGCCCGCATGACGGTCTGCGAAGAGACAGATATCTACCAATCGGTTACCTATCTCTCCCGGAACACGGATTTCTCTTTTTCGTCTATTCACTGGCAGATGGATGCAAATTTCTGGGATGATTTCCGGTATCGTGATTTCAGCCGGTGGGTGGAAAAGAGCTACAACCCCGGTATTACCCGGCTTGTGAACGAATGGGTGGATATTATCACCGAAACGGGAAACGTTCCAAAATGGTACCCTTTTCTTGACCCCATGGAAGACCTCCTGTACTCCAGGAAGAGCCGTTTGCGATGCGGGGCGGGATATATGAATTACAGCATCATGACTGACGGAAACATCACACCCTGTCCCGTCATGGTGGGAATGAAAGATTATTATATCGGACATATTGGGACGTCCGACCCCGAACGTCTTCCGTCCGTTCAAATGACGGGCCCGTGCAGGAAATGTGATATCAGGTCCCTATGCGGGGGCCGTTGCCTGTATTCCTCCGTAGTGAAACCCTGGGCAGAAGACGAGAGCAGAATTGTATGCAAAACAGTACGCCACCTTTTCAGATCGCTCCAGGAAGCCCTTCCCGCTGTCACGGAGTTAATCGAAAACGGATCACTCGCAAGGGATGCATTTTCCCACACAAAATTCAATGGATGCGAGATAATTCCATAAAAAGAAAATAAATATTATATGTATCTGCATTGGCCCCGGCATCCGGATAATGAGGGCCGCCTGATTATGACAAGCAGACAGTTCGGCAGACTCGCCAGACGGATAATCTTTGGATTACCGTACCATTTTTCTCATCCCGGGACCGGTTAATTTGTTATATGCAGGGTTCTCATAAACGATCATATGCGGATCAACCTTGGGCGCTATGGTCTTTACCTCCTGCGCTGGCAGGCGAGTACCCCCCTTCTCGCGGCGGTTGAAATTGTCCTGTTTACTACCGGCCCCCTGATCGCGGCAATCATTGCGAACCTCATCGGCGGACTGATATTTTTCTGGGTGGACCAGTATATCTTCACGTCTCATCGCCTGTCTGCCAGCTGGCAGGTGAAGGAAGCAGTAAGCTGTTCGGATTGCGGGAAAGTCGCACGAGGTTACCGGCTCGTACAGACGAGCAATTACGATCGCACGAATGATCCGGCTCCAGAATTCAGGTGCGAGCGGTGCTCAGGCCGCAAAACCGATGAGTTGAAATCAAAAGGGGTCCGCCTGGATTAGGAAACCGGGGTAATTCCTTATCAATCCGTGTACCTGATGACCTGCGCACCCCACGAAAACCCAATACCGCTGCTGGCAAGCACAACCAGATCTCCGGGTGCTATCCGTTTTTCTTCGAGCAGGAGCGCGAGCGAGAAGAGCGTGTCCCCGGGGCCTATACTGCCATAGTTTCTCATGGTAAACCGGGTGTTATCTTCATTCAGTCCGAGAGCATGGAGAATATCAAGGACCCTCGTCCTTTTGATCTGGTTTGTAAGGAGCCACCTGATTTGCGACGGTTTATAACCGCTCTGTGCGACTGCTCTCCTGATAACTTCGATAAAATTCCCGAGAAAGACCTCGGGGAGGATATCGGCAAGGGCTTTTGTCGGGTCAACGCTGAAATGCCGCTGATCATGAGGATGACCGACATTTGACAGGGTCCGGGTTCCCCCAAAAGAGACCCTTACATAATCGTCAAGAGTCCCGTCGGTAATACCGGCGTAAGCGAGAAGAGTATTTGTCGGTTCATCCTTGCGGAGTACCCCAGCAGATGCCCCGTCGGCAAGCGCAAAGAAAGGGAGATTATCCTTGTTATGGTAGTCAAGCACCGGGGACAATTTATCGCTGCACACGATGAGTGCGGTATATTTTTCAGGATTTCCAGCCAGCAGCATAGCCGATACCCTTATACCGAGATTTCCGCCGTTGCATGCATTCTTCATGTCAAAAGCAAAAGCATTGTGTGCCCCGAGAGTGTGCTGGATACTTGCTGCAGGCGACCAGAACTGGTAATCATAATATCCGGACCCGCAATAGGCGATAAGGTCGATCTCTTCCGCATCTATATTCCCGATTTTAAGTGCACGTTCTGCAGCTTTTAAGCCCATGGATGTGGGATGCTCATCCGCGGGCGCAATATGTTTGCGATCGATGCCAAATTTATCGGTCAGGAGATCCAGCGGCAGACCTGATTCCCATGCCATCTCAGCGCTCGTTATAATGTCGTCCGGTATAAAATAACCTGCTGATACAATGCCTATTTTTGTATCGGCAGACCCGTAATCCATGGTATCAGCCCTATGTATTGCACGCCGCGAATCCGGTATAAAGGTTCCTGTTATGATCGGTTGCCGAAACCATCGTCAAGGTATTGACCGAGCCCGGCTCAGAGCTGACCCACGCCTGTTTGCAAAGCATCGGGTAATAAATCCGGATAATCTTGAGTCTTCCGTTCTGGGATCTCGATTTTATTACTTTCACCCTGCACATCACGTTCTTTTATATCCGGATATATCGGATTGTATCTTGCAGCGGTCATTCAAAACCCGGTTCTCCGGGAGAGAATTCCGCATGCACCCCCAACCTTGATCGGAGAAATCCCCGCAACCCCCTGTTTTGGGTTTCTCCACTATCCTTTTCACCTCGGCTACCCCGGAAAGGCCGGAACCTGCTCCATTATGAGAATTATGAAAACCGTGAATTATTTTTCAGAATGATAATATATTTTTACGTCTTTTTTCATACGAGATGTATGGCACTCCGGTCGATTAACCTTCCTGGCATCGGAACAAAATATGAACTCGTAACCGATAAGAACGACACTGTAGCGATTTTTTTCTTAAAAAACGGCAATATCCAGATGTATACCCTGCCCCATGAAGGTCAGACTCCCTGTGTGGCCGAGCTCACCCCGAGCGAAGCACGGAGACTCGGCGCCATCATGACCGGAGCTATTATGGAAAGCGACCAGGAAAGTGTGGAAATTGCATTTTCAGCACTTTCGGATCTGCGGATAAGTATCCACACGTACATGATCGGGAAGTCTATGGCGGGAAGAGGAATCGAAGACCTCCAGATCCGCGCAAAAACGGGGGTCACTATTATCGCGATATCGAGGGGAGATAAAAACGTCGTCAACCCGTCTCCAGATTTTGTGTTCAAAGAAGGTGATGCAGTCGTCGCAATAGGGGAGACCGATCAGCTCAGGAACTTTGAGCGCGAATATATGGTGGAGTAATGGAAGGACTCGTAATCGCGCTTTTTATCTGCCTGGTCCTCCTCATCATCACGAAGTACTGGTCATGGCCGGTGATACCCTTCTACATCCTTGCGGGTATAGCTCTTGGAACATCCGGTCTGAAACTGGTCGCTCCCGATGCAATTTCAGCGTTCCTGTCAGAGCTCGGGCTCATATTCCTCTTGTTTTACATGGGTCTTGAGATAAAACCTGACCGGATCCTTTCAAACCAGAAGACTTTTTTTTCAAGCGGAATAATCGACCTCAATATTAACCTCGTAATAGGCTTTGTGGCTTCGTATGCCCTGGGGTTCTCTCTCCAGGAATCGCTGGTCATTGCATCCGCATTTTTTATCAGCAGCACGGCGATGGCCGTGGCATCATTGATCGAGAATAAGAAACTATTGATGAGGGAATCAGAAACAATCGTTTGGATGATGGTTTTTGAAGATATCGTCCTTATTATTTTCCTCACGCTCCTCTCGACATCGATGAGCAATCCCCTTTTCCTGATCGGGAAGCTAGCTGCCGTCCTGTTCCTGTTTTACGTCGTCACCCGTTACGGGAAACGGTGGATACAGAAAGTGATCAACCGGGAGGATGAACTGCCCGTATTCCTCACCTTTTCTGCCGTTATCTGTATTGCATTTGTATCGCAGGCGATAGGTCTGCCCGAAACCCTCATGGTGATCGCCTTCGGCGCTGCACTTGCATCCACCGATCCCCGGTCATTCGAACTACAGGCAAGGCCGTTCAAGGATGTTTTCCTTATTATATTCTTTGTTTTTTTTGGTATCGGGGTCGATTTTTCCGGAGGATTTCCTTTATTCGTAATTGTTGCCATCAGCGCCCTTGCCATCGCCTCGAAGCTGGTATCGGGTCTCATAATCGGCCGGGTAGTTCATGGCCAGGCAGGCTCGGGTGTTGAGATCTGGGCAAATACCATCGGCAGGGGAGAATTTTCCATTGCCCTTGCGTCGTTATATGGTTCAGCTGTTGTCTCTGCAGCAATAGCCGCTATGGTCATCATTACGTCGGTTATCGGGTCGTTCACCGCAAAATACAGTGGAACGTTTAGCCGGTTGTTCGACAAAGCCCGGAACAAAAACAAGCCTTCGAACGGTACAATGGTCAATTGAATGGAGACTTTGTCTCACGGAGTGTCGATAAGGCCCCGAAGTCAAAAAAAAAACATACCGGATCCTTCGGACCCGGAATTCATCAGTTTCGTTCTCCGGTAATTTCTGACCGGACCGTCAGGAAAACAGGACCCCGGAGATCGATTTTTTTCTTGTTATCGGTAATGGAACGCATCGCATAGTCCCCGATCTGGATATTGATATCGCTCGGAAGTTTTGCCATTTTGACCTGGACGGTTTCAGGAAGACCGCAACGGACCTTCTGTTCGATCCGTGCCGCTGCGAGCGATGAAACGGCATCCAAATAAGTAATTCCGGTTGAAATTCCACTGGAATGCACGTCTTTCCACTTATCGGTGTCGGGAACCCCGAGGATAGACCCCTGGTAGGCATAGATTGTGTTGAAACAGGCCGGACCGCATAATTTTGTATCCGATTCCGGCTCTTCTACAAATAATTTCATCGTATGTCCCGCAAATTCGCCTTCCCATGCGACAAATGAACAAGGTCCGGGTTCGGTCGCATGGATGGCAGCGGTTTTCCTGATCGCAGCTGCCATATCGCGCCCCGTCGGAGTCTCCGGCTGCTCCCGCAACCCGACTGCCCTCGCGATCTGACGGTCTGTGAACACCCCGGGGAAAAACTGGGGCTGGGTAAGCTGCCTGACATCATCCGAATGATAGAGGATCATAGCCAGCCTCTCCACCCCGAGGCCAAGGTTCATGACCGGTATCTCGATGCCATATTCGGCAAGTGCGGACGGTGAATACATACCGAAGGTAGCGACTTCCACCCATTCATAGACGGGATGGCGGGCATAAACCTCGGTCTGGGTGTCGGGCATATAATACTTGGACCGTTTTTCATCCGGCCTGAACTGGAAACCGGTAAACCCGAAGGCCGAAAGGAGGGCTTCGCTGACAGCCCTGCCGTCTTCATTGGTAATATCGTCGCCGGCGATGACGCACGAGGCGGAGTGGTAACTCATCAGGCGGGTCGGCCCCTCTTCCTGCTCCCGCCGAAAGCAGCGGTCGACGGAGAAGAGCCTGATAGGGAGCGGATAGCGGTTCCAGATCGCACCGAGTGTCATGAACCACCCGCTCGTCATATGGCTCCGGAGGGTATTTCTTGAACTTTCTGGGCTCAGGGCCCTGAACTCGGGGAACACTGAATCCAGTATATGCACGACCACCGCGTCGTCCACTGACAGGACTTTTGAAAGCTCGAAGGTAAGTTCATCGCCGTCAATTTCCGACCTCTTATAGGCGTGAAGCGTTTCCCTGAGCCTTTCCTCTGTCTCTGCAGACATCGGGTTAAATCCTTTCTTTGCCTGACCTTTTGCAGCCTCAATCTTATCGTGGTGGGTAAGCGGATGGGCATGGCTCTTTAACAGGTCGTTGATTTCATCGAGCTGTTTTCTCGCGATCCCCACGTTCGGCCTTGGCAGGCCCCCAAGATAAAAAACACGGTCGAGCACGGCAGATGCTTCCGGTCCGAACTGCCGGTATATGTCCTGATCCTCGATAATGACCGGGTTTGACGCCTCATCAAACCCAAGTGCGAGATATGTCTCACGAAGCCGGTTAATCGTCTCAAAAACAGGATGGGGAAGGGCCCTCCGATATTCAAGCCTCGGGTACTGCCTGTCTGAAGAGGGTGGCGAAAGGGTCGAAGGGCCGTCATGCCATGCCTGCTCGAAATTCTCCTTAGCCCGTTTCCGGAATGATGCTGCGTCAAATCTCATTCTTCACGCTCCATGCAGACGACTCTTGAAAGGGGATTCTCCATGGTAATCCGGTATCCCGAAAATGCTCCGATCTCTCCGGCAAACAGTTTGATAAATTCATGCTCTGGCATATTATTCCGTTCCAATCGTTTTCTACTATATCCAAGATACATATATCCCTTTACCTCCACGAACTCCGCCCCCGACTCCCGGATGATGCGGGCATACCCCTCCGGGTTGAAATCGTTATGCCCCTTCACAAGAGTGACCCTGACGGCTGAACGTCCCGACCCGAGATCGGCGATGCTCTCCTGCACGGACTCCCAGGTGTCTTCGAAAGGACGGCAAACTCTCAGATAGGTTTCTTCATCGGGAGCGACCAACGAGACATATTTCTGGAAAGGATGGCATTTCCGCAGGGTTTCAGGTCTTGTCCCGTTGCTGACAAGAAACGTCGTATACCCTTCGGCATTGAGCAGGTCGATAAGTTCGGGAAGAGCCGTATAGAGGGTTGGCTCTCCTGAAAGGGAAATTGCCACGTGTTTAGGGTTGAGGGCCTCGGAAAACCTGGCGTGTGTGACATACGGGGATACCTTGTACCCCGACAGGGCTTTTTTCTGGAGTGTTTTCAGTCCGCTTACAATAGCTGAAGGCGGGATGACATCTTCCTCAGTAATTTCGTGTTCGAATGACCGCCAGCAGAAGAGGCACCGGTGATTGCACCTGAGGGTCGGCGTCATCTGGACGCACCGGTGACTGTCTATGCCGTAAAACTGGTGCTTATAACACTTTTCTCCGCCTTTCAGTGAACGCTTGCACCACATGCAGGGTTTCACTGCGGCCGACGACCTGTCGGAAAAGAACTGGTACCCCTGCTTCCTGAGTGCCTCACATGCTGCAGAGTGCATCGATACCAAGTGTTTCCAGGGATTCCTTTAATGTATTTTTCGCTGCCCTGACGAGCGTCAGCCTGCTCTGGCGTGTGATCCCCTCGCTTTTCAAAACCGGTTCGTAATGATAGAATGCATTGAACAGGTCTGCCAGTTCGCGGGCATAGATCGCAAGAGCATGGGGCTTTAATTCGGTAACAACTTCCTGGATTACCGCCGGATACCTGGCGATATGCTTGGCGAGTGCAATGCCGTGAGGATCGGTGAGGAGATAGGCCTCCTCAAATTCCCCTGCTTTTTCAAGGATGCTCGCCGCTCTTGCATGGGCATACTGGATATAAGGCCCGCTCTGCCGCTCGAAATCGAGGGCCTCCTTCCAGTCGAACACCGTGCTCTTCTCAGGGGAAACTTTGACGATATCGTACCTGATAGCCCCGAGCGCAACCGAGCGTGCAATTTCGTACCGCTGATCCTCCCCGAGCTCCGGGCGTCGCACGGTGACTTCTGAGAATGCCTGGCGTGTCACTTCATCGAGGAGCTCGTCTGCCGACACGAATTTCCCGGCCCTCGTGCTCATCGATCCTTCCGGTAACGAGACAAATTCGAAATGGACGATATCGGGGGCTCTCTCTCCGACAAGCTTCAGCGTCGCCCTGAGCTGGGCCCCGATAAGCTTGTGATCGGCACCGAGCACGTCGATTACCCGGTCGAAATTCCTGCCTTTCCATACATGATAGGCAAGATCGCGGGCGGCGTACACCGAGGTCCCGTCGCTCCGCCGCAGAACGTACTCCTTGTCGAACCCGAATTCGGTTAAGTCCAGCCACACCTTGTCGTCGTCATGGTATTCGGGCAGGCGGTAAACTCGTGAAAGGAACCGTTCGGTATCCCCGTTCCTGACAAAATCGCTCTCCCAGACGAAACGATCGTGGTGGACATTCAGCCGGGCGAGCGTGGCGTAAAACCCGTCCAGGCAGGTCGATACGGCGGAACGGAATCTTTTTACCGTACCAGGGTCGCTTTTCTCAACTTCCCGCATCAGGCTGTCCACCTCTGCAACTTTTTCCGGGTCTTTCTCAAGCTCCCTGTTGGCGGCAATATAGATCCGTGCGACATAATGGTCGGATTTTTCCTCTTCCTTCACACCGGTATCGAGGTGGTCGAAACCCCAGACAACGATCGCTATCTGGCGTCCCATGTCGTTGACATAATACTGGACTTCGAGTTTGTAGCCCGCTTTCCTGAAACAACGGGCAAGAGTGTCCCCGATAATCGAATTCCGGATGTGGCCCACATGGAGCGGGCCGTTCGGGTTTGCGCTGGTATGTTCGAGGACGACGCGTTCCATCTTTGGAATACCGTTTCCATAACCTGGTTTTGACGCGATTTTGAGGGTTTCACTTATGTAATCCGGTCCAAACAGGAAGTTGATATAGGGGCCTTTTGCTTCGATGGTGATTCCTGACAGTTCGGGATCTGATTTTAGCTCGTCAACAAGTGAAGCCGCGATTGCCGCCGGGTTCGTTTTCTGTTCTTTTGCAATTACAAAAGAAGCAGTTGTCGTAAGGTCTGCGTGCTCGCCCCCTGTTGTAAGAAGAACATCGCAAAGCCGGGTCTTTGATCTAATCGCTTTTTCAATAGTCTCATATGTCTCGAGGAACATCAGTAACCCGTCCTGTACCGTAAAATGGCTGCTATGCCCCCGAATGCGGTATACAATATCGAACCTTCCTCAAAATCATCGGAAATAATTTCAACCTTCGCACTGCTCTGATCTGCAAGGCTGGTCAGTTCTTCGATAATATCTGTCTCGTTGTCAAGAACCATCGGGGCCGTGCAGGCCGGGCAGTTCCCGAACTCGAGATCCGTTGCAGATTTCCCGGCTTCCAATTTAACGGTATAATCTTTCATATGGCCGCAACTCGGGCACCTGATGGTAAGCCTCGACTTCCGGAGGCTCGATGACAGGAGCAGCGTTTCCACCGCCCCGATCTCCAGGTTCTTCCTGATATTTTCCTCGCCATAGGATGCAAGCCCGTTGTCCCTGACGAGTTCCTTCAGGAACCGCTGCATGACAGCTTTCTCCTTGACGACATCCATCCCCTTCAGGACATCCTCCGCCGCATCGACCAGTTCGTCGAGACCGCTTTCGTTCGTGTACGCGACGTCGAAAATACCGATGATCCTCTTCTGGATCTCATGATGAAGGTAATTGCCTGCCTCGAATTCTTCCTTGGTCGGGCTCGGGCCCCCGATCAGGACTCCCTTGAAGCGTTCGAAAAAGTCCTTCTCGGCGAGGAATATTGCACTCGAACGCTCCCCGATTTTTGTATAGAACTCATTGATTGCGATCTCCCGGAGCCGCTGGAAACGAGCGCTGGATTGTCCTCCTTTCCGCTGTTTTCCAGGCACTGTCGATGTCACTCCGCCTATCGGTTCGATATGGTTTCCCCGGAGAAACCCCCAGTAAGCTTCACGCCGGTCGAGAACGAGCAGGCCATAAACGCTTTTTTCCTCAAGCATCTGGCGTAATGGTTCCAGCTCGAACTGCGAGCTGCAACGGTACATGTAGAGATTGAGTGCTTCGGGAGGTTCGATTATTGTGCATTCCAGGTCGGTCCGGTCTCCGCCGAGAAGGATCGTGCCGCAGAACACCGCGAGACCGTTGGCAGGCGGCCTTTTATAGTATTTCAGGCGTGAAAGGACCGAAGAGATTGCACTCTGGACGTTTGTCCGTGTCTGTTTGCTCTTGATATTCGCACACTGGCCGAATTCATCCTTTAACTGGGCTGTTACATCGTAGATCTGTTTGTCGGGCGGGATGTAAATTGTGATAAGTTCGGTCCCGCTCCCTTGTTTTGCCTCGAGCTTCTCCAGTGTCTTCTTGAATTCATACCGGCGTCGTGCCTCGTCTACTTCTTCAACCTGTCCAACTTCTGCCATAATCCTGGAGCTCCCGGTGACGGGTCAGTATCTATTTCCCCCGGTCAGCCATAAATTTGAGCATATTCACGAAATATTATCTGGTCGACTTCCCCGTTCACGCCATGGGTCCCGTTGAACGGAAAAAATTTTTTGGGCTCCGATGCCCGGTCGAACAATTCCTTTCCATCGGCAAACGGAATTATCGGGTCTGCCGTCGCATGAAATATATATACCGGCCTTGGCGTTATCATTGAAACATAGAGATCGGGATCTATTGAGAGCAGGAATTTCCGGGCATCGACCGTATAATTGGGGTTATCTCCGGCCCTCCCGAAACCTGACGTCGAGATCCCGATATAACCGGCTGACTGTGGATCGATCGCCGCAGCCAGAGCGGCATAACGTCCGCCATTACTCTCGCCCGACGAATAAACCGGTACGCTGTATTTCGATGAAAGGTACTGCCGTGCATTGATCATATCGCCGACGATATCGTAATACTCCGGCATCCCTCCTCTCTGGAACAGGGTATAATCTTTTTCGATATCCATCGGGTAGCCCGGGGTTTCTCCGCCGTTTCCCCGGATATCGAGTACGAGATATGCATAACCCTGTGAGGCATAAGCAACTGCCCTGTCCTTATGCCCTTCTTTTTTCACACCGGCACCCGGTGCATGAACAAACGCAGCTTTCGGCTGAACCGGGGCGGCCATCAGACCATATACCTCGCCGTCAGGTGTATGAAACACGAGTCGGCTTACGGTAATGTTTGATGAAGAGTCCAGGACATTTTCTGTCACTGTGACAGGAGGGACCGTCAGTGAAAGGACACCCGATGAATTTACCGAGTATGACCGTGTAGCCTGGCCCGTCCCCTGAATCCCTGTGCAGCCTGAAAAAAATACAGCCGCAACCACCAGGATCCCGGCAATCATCAAGGTGGACCTCATATTGCAACCCCAAGGCAACGAAAGACCACACTGATGGTCTTTGCATCGGTTATCCTGCCATCCCTGCACATCGCGACAAGATCGGATCCGGAAACCGTGATGAGTTCGATATACTCATCATCATCCCGGGAATACCGGTCTGACGGTTTCAGATCACCCGCCTCGAAGAGGTAGATCTTTTCGTCGGTGAATCCCGGGGTCGTGTAAATAAATCCCCGCTCCGCCAGGGTCCCCGGTTCGAACCCGGTCTCCTCGATAAGTTCCCGTCTTGCGGTTTCTTCCGGGGATTCTCCCGGTTCCATGGTCCCCGCAGGCGCCTCGAGTATGTATGAATCGATCGCAAACCTGTACTGCCTGATCAGGAGCCAGGACGAATCTCCGCATCCCGGCAGTATGATCACCGCATCGCCGGGGTGGACAAGGACACCCTCCCGCCGGCGCCCATCAGGGTACGTTATCTCTTTTGTTTCGACTGACAGCCGCCTGTTCCTGAAAATTTCCATGCTTCACTTCCTCTTATAGGGGATCGGGTCTTTTATCCCGACTGCCTTGAATGCTTCCTGCCTGAAGTGACATGAACCGCAGACACCGCATGCCTCATCCTCCTGCTGGTAACAGGACCAGGTATACTCGTACGGTACGCCGAGTTGCAGGCCGAGTTCAAGAATATCTGCCTTCGTTTTCGAAATAAACGGTGTAACCAGTTGAATATTGGTGCCGTCTCTCGTTCCGGTATCGATCACTCTCTGGAAGGCATCGATAAACTGTGGACGGCAGTCCGGGTAACCGCTATAGTCCAGAGCCTGGACGCCGATGTATATGGCATCCGCTCTACGCGACTCGGCAAAACTCGTTGCAATGGAGAGAAGATTTCCATTCCGGAACGGGACATAGGTATTTGGGAGGCTGGCCCGGGACTCGTCAAAGACTTCGACACCGATCGAATGATCGGTGAGACTGCTGTTCCCGAACTGCCGCAAATAATCGAGACTTATCTCGATGAATTCCCTCGCGCCGAGAAGGTCCGCTATTTTCCTGGCCGAAGCCAGTTCCCGGCGTTCCGTCCGCTGCCCGTAATTGACATGCAATGCATAGATGCCATACCCTGAATCCCTGGCCAGGTATGCGAGGGTAGTCGAATCCATCCCCCCTGATAACAGACATACAGCTTTCATTTAAGAAACTCCGAGAATTTTATGGAGTTGCACCTGAATTCTCACGGGCAGGCCCTGTTCCAGGACAAACAAAGCAATTTTCCGAACATCCGACCCCCAGACCGGTGAGAAAAAAACCTCTCCCCGGATAGTAGAGGACATTATCACGTCTTTGGCATAAAGGCAGTCTTTTTCATCGACGACGACAAATTTGACACTGTCCCGCTCGTTAATCCTGTCAAGCAGTGAAAGGGTACTCTTCTCCCCTGATGACGGACATTTTATGTCCATGCAAATCGTAGAAAACTCCTGGCATCCTGAAAAATCAAGGGTCCCGTTCGTCTCAATTTCGGTGTGGTAACCGAGGGAAAACAATAGTTTGAGGAGATCGACCAGTTCTTTTTCCTGGAGAAGCGGTTCGCCGCCGGTAATACAGATTTCCCTGCACCTGAAATCCCTTATTTTACTGATAATTTCACTGGCGGTCAGCATGATGCCCTGATCATAGGCACCCGGAGTATCGCACCACCGGCACCTGAGGTTGCATCCGGCAAGCCTGATAAATATGGTCGGCCTGCCCTGGTTTTTTCCCTCGCCCTGGATACTGTAAAAAATTTCAAGTATGTTCATGCAGTGATCTCGGCAAAACAGGTGGGGGATTCCCAGACCCTGATCTTTACGACCGATGCGTTGTGTCCTGCTGATTTACAGGCCTGGTCAATCCTTTCCCTGATAATCAGGGCAAGAAGCTCGCTCGTAGGATCCCCGGGTGTGGTGATAACGGGCTGAAATTGTGTAAGGCAGGCGACCATCGGATCTGTTTCATTGAGGATTACCTGGTGATCATAGGTCTCTATCGTCTCCCTGATCATATTGTAATCGGCAAGTATCCCGGTTACCGGATCGACCTGGCCATCCACCCATACCTCCACCTTCCACCGGTGCCCGTGAAGGCAGGCGCATTTCCCCTGGTAATGAAGGAGACGGTGACTGGCGTCGAAATACGCATTCTTGTAAATCCGGGAATTCATTATAGACGGTATGAGGGTTGGAGATATAATATTATTATGAATAAACCCGAATAGATACAGGCAAGCGGATGCGAAGGGGCAATGTATAAATTTGTTCCGCGCGTTTGTATATATCTCAGTTGAGACATTATTGCATCAATAAAAACTATATTTACGAGGGTATTTAATGGGACAGGGTAAATTCGCAGCGAGAAAACTCACACGCGACTCAAAAAAATTCAGGTGGAGCGATCCCACCTATGCACGGCGCATGGACCAGCTGGATCTAAAATCCGACCCCCTTGAGGGAGCACCGCAGGGAAGGGGCATAGTTCTTGAAAAGATTGGCGTGGAAGCAAAACAGCCGAATTCAGCCATCAGGAAATGTGTCCGTGTCCAGCTCATCAAGAACGGCCGCCAGATCACGGCATTCGCAGTCGGCGACGGGGCCATCAACTTCATCGACGAGCACGACGAGGTGGAGGTCGAGGGAATCGGGGGCCGTCTGGGCCGCTCGATGGGAGATATTCCCGGCGTGAGGTACGTGGTAACCAAGGTGAACAACGTCTGCCTCCACGAAATGGTAATCGGCAGGAAGGAGAAGCCGCGGCGGTGATGGTAATGACAGAGACCGAGAAAAAAGAACAAAAGGACATTAAAGAGGTAAAAGAGGTTAAAGGAGCGAAAGAGGCCCGTGAGACTAAGGGGACCCAGAAGCTTCTTTTTAACCAGTGGGACATGGGAGAAGTCCAGATCAACGATCCCGCTCTCGTCAGGTATATCAATCTCCATTCCATGATAGTCCCCCACTCCTGTGGAAAATTCACCCGGCAGGAATTCAATAAGAGCAATATGCTGATCGTCGAACGGCTCATAAACCGCCTCATGCAGTCGCAGATGAATACCGGAAATAAGACACTCGCCATACGGATCGTGAAGGATGCATTCAATATCATCAACAAGAAGACCAAAAAGAACCCTGTCCAGGTGCTTGTTGAGGCAGTGGCAAATACCGGTCCGCGTGAAGAGACCGTACGTCTCAAGTACGGAGGCATCAATGTCCCGAAGTCAGTCGATACCGCCCCGCTGCGCCGTGTCAACACATCGCTCTTCTTTATTGCCGAAGGGGTGTACAAGGCTTCACACAAAGGTAAGAAACCTGTCAGCCAATGCCTTGCCGATGAACTGATCGCAGCATCAAAAGGCGATGTGAAGTGTTATTCTGTGAACAAGAAGGAAGAACGTGAAAGGATTGCAAAATCTGCCCGTTAATTTTTTGTATCTTTTTTAAGGTGTTTTGAATGGTTCGCGGCAAAAAAAATGTCGAGCGCGTTACAGAGCTCATGAATGAACCGGTACATATCCGGAATATTGGAATCGTTGCACATATCGACCATGGAAAGACGACCCTTTCCGATAACCTGCTGGCCGGTGCGGGTATCATCAGCGAGGAACTCGCAGGAAAACAGCTTTTCATGGATTCGGATGAGGAGGAACAGGCCCGTGGTATTACTATCGATGCAAGCAACGTCTCGATGGTCCATGAATATGAAGGCCAGGAATTCCTCATCAATATGATCGATACGCCGGGTCACGTGGACTTCGGCGGCGACGTAACCCGTGCTATGCGAGCCGTTGACGGGGCGGTCGTCCTCGTCGATGCAGTCGAGGGAACGATGCCCCAGACCGAGACCGTACTCCGCCAAGCCCTGAAGGAACAGGTCCGCCCGGTTCTCTTTATCAACAAGGTCGACCGCCTGATAAACGAGCTGAAAGTCGATGAAATGGAGATGCAGATCCGCCTTGGGAGGGTCATCGATAAGGTGAACAAGCTGATCAAGGGGATGAACGAAGAGAGTTACAACAAAGGCTGGAAACTTGACGCATCGCAGGGGACGGTTGCATTCGGTTCAGCACTCTATAACTGGGCAGTGTCAGCACCCTATATGAAAAAGAGCGGCGTATCATTCAAAGAAGTCTACGATCGCTGCAAGGCAGGAGATATGAAGTCTCTCGCCCAGAGAAGCCCCCTGTACGAGGTCGTCCTCGACATGGTCGTAAAACACCTTCCAAACCCGCTCGACGCCCAGAAACGTCGTATCGGGGTAATCTGGCACGGTGACAAGGAAAGCCCCGAAGGGCAGGCCATGCTGAAATGCGATCCGTCCGGGCCGATCTCCCTGATGGTCACCGACATCTCCTTTGATCCGCATGCGGGTGAAGTGGCAACCGGGCGTCTCTTTGCAGGGAAACTGAAACGGGGAGAAGAAGTATTTGTGATGGGGACTGCCGGAAAATCCAACCGCCTCCAGCAGGTCGGGATCTTCATGGGCCCGAAACGCGTCGAAGTGGAAGAGCTCCCTGCCGGAAATATCGCTGCAGTCACGGGATTAAAAGACGCAATCGTAGGCTCTACGGTCACCTCCCTCCAGCAGATGACACCCTTCGAGTCGCTCAAGCATTACAGCGAGCCGGTCATGACGGTTGCAGTTGAGGCAAAAAACATGAAAGACCTCCCGAAACTTGTTGAAGTACTGCGGCAGGTTGGAAAAGAGGACCCGACCCTCCAGGTCATGATCAACGAGGAGACCGGGGAGCACCTTATTGCAGGGATGGGGGAACTTCACCTGGAAATTATCACGGGCCGTATCAAGCGCGATAAGGGGGTGGAAATCGTCACGTCAGAGCCGATCGTGGTATACCGTGAGACGGCCGTCCAGAAGGCAGGGCCTGTAGAGGGGAAGTCCCCCAACCGGCATAACAGGTTCTATATCGAGCTGGAACCATTGCCCGACGAAATCGTCAACCTGATCAAGAACAACGAGGTGTCGATGAATATGACCGCTCTCGAACGGCGTGATGTCCTCATCGCTCACGGCATCGATAAGGATGAGGCCAAGAGTGTGAAGGATATCCAGGGGACGAATATGTTTTTCGACATGACGAAGGGTATCCAGTACCTGAACGAGACAATGGAGCTGATCCTCGAGGGGCTCCATGAAGCCCTTGCCGGGGGTCCGCTTGCGGATGAACCGGTGCAAAACTTGAAAATCCGCCTGGTCGATGTCAAGCTCCACGAGGATGCCATCCACCGGGGTCCGGCACAGGTGATTCCCGCCGTAAGAAGCGCTGTCAAGGCAGGGCTCCTCCTCGCGGGTGATTCGCTCCTCGAACCGGTACAGAAGATCCAGATCACCGTGCCGACCGAGCAGATGGGTAATGCAACATCGCAGATCCAGGGACGCAGGGGAACGATATTTGATATCCAGAGCGAAGGAGACACGGTAACGGTGATTGGCAAGGCACCGGTCGCAGAGCTCTTCGGTTTTGCCGGCGACATCAGGTCCGCGACGGAAGGCCGGGCCATGTGGAGCACGGAATTTATCGGCTTCGAACTGGTTCCGAACAACATGGTAAAAGAAGTTGTGCTTGGGATCAGGAAGAGAAAAGGCTTAAAGGAAAGCGTTCCCACCCCGGCAGATTATCTTGCATAATCTTTTTTTTTTAATAAAACATTCGGACACTGGGGAAAGAGACCCGAAAGTACCGTCCGCACTATTGAACCCGGTGTTACACTATGACTAACATCTCATATTTTCATGGAAAATACCCCTAAACTATAATTCCCGGGAAATTTAAGACAAAACTTTTATAGGTTTTCCAGAGAGAGGTTATTTCTGAATGATTTCAGGGAAAAACAGAATTATCCCGGGGTATACCCAATGAAGGAAAAAACAGGATTTTTATCACTAATAATTCTCACCCTCTGCACCGCGATTATTTTTGCCGGTTGCACGGGCACCGCACCCGCCGGTCAGAAAACAAATACCGGTACACCGGCCGGCGTTCAGGTGAAGACACCTGACCTTATCGTGCCTGCAATTGTCCCGGGTTTCGACCTCGAAGTAAAGGATACCAATAACACATCGATGTACCCGGATGAAGTGGCATCTGCTGCAACCCTGTATAAACCCTCATTAAACTCCACGTATGAAGGGAGTGTCGCATATCTTACCATCTATGTCGACCAGTTTACCAATACCTCTTCCGCAGCTGTGGTATATGGAACACAAAACGGGAGTTCATTGGACATAGCAGGATATCCGGCAAAGTACAATTATGATCCCGACACAGGGGCCGGTTATTTCAGTGTCAATAATGCAGACATGATCATACAGAGCCTTGCATTGGCTCCCGATAATACAACAGTCATTAATGAAGCGATAATTAAGGATGCGGCACAGAAGGGCATGGAAGCTGCACTTCACAATATCTGATGGTAATTATAAAGAAACAGCCCTTAACAAAGAATAGATGGACAAACCGGATAAATCCTCTTGAAAATGGATCGATACACCATCCATATACATTCGAGCAGGAAAATGTAAAACCAACCGCATCACTAAGACAGGAGGGGGTTGCACCCCCTCCCTTACCCTTCCCCGCATTAAGATATTCATGGGGCAGGGTACAGCAAAAAAACACGTTTGAATTAATTCCGGAACTCCCGTCCGGTCTCTATCCTAACCGGGGTACCACAGCGGCGGGGCAGTGCCCCAAGAGCGTCGGTAAATTTCCAGGATAAACAAACTTTTAATTAATTTTATTAAGGGGCAGATATTTTACAATCACCAAATGCCTTTGTTTCTCGTGCCTGGATTATTTATCCATTTGGCATTCTCTCCTTCGAGATAACGCTTAAAATCAGGCGAATTATTTAATCAAGCTTTCTATTCATAAGAAATCCCAAAAAAATAGAATTCCGGTGCCATATCGGCACCAGATAACCAGTAAATTTTCAACCGGAAATGGACTTCAACTGGAAAGCAAGGACGATCGTAATGATTCCACCAACGATACCAAATCCTCCGAGGACAAATGGCAAAATTGCTGCGGAAATCATGGGATATACGATCAGGAGTACTCCGAATATGATCGCAACGATACCGATGAAGCCCATCGCCCAGTCCTTCGTTCCAAATGCAGCTGCCAGGGAGGTACCGCCGATAATAAGCCCCCACACTCCGATGAACAGCATCAGGATCGTTGGTAACAGGATTGTGCTGTATATGGGGTATACCAGAATTACAAGCCCTGCGATAATACCTAAAATACCGACGAGGATTTTCCAGCCCATATTTGTCCTATCCATAGCGACGCTTATGATGCTGAAAATACCCGAAACAAACCAGTATGCACCCACGAATATGACCGCGACCATAAGGGTGAGGTACGGGTATACGAGGAATGCGATACCAAGGATAAGGGCAGCAAGACCCTGGATGAGTACGAGCCACCAGGAGTATACGGGCATAATGCCGGTTCCAGATTCAGTTACTATTACTTCTGTCATATCATAATCACCTGAAGAAAGAATTACTGACGGATTCACAATCCGGGTAATTTCATTCCTGTGAGTCATCGACCCGAATAACAATATCCCATATCAGCTACTTAAAAACAGCTCATCAGTCTTCAGAAATTACTATTCCCAATCTCCTCCTGATCCAGGAGTAATCCGGATCGTCCGGAACGACAGAAACAGCCCATATTATCCGGGATTTATTAAAAAAAAAGAAATTGATGAGGTTTTAATTTCATTCAGGCTTTTTTCGCCATCATGATCAAACCACCCATGATGACGCTGATGATCCCCCATATGACAAAGTATGCCCCGATGATGATGACCAGTAGCGCTGCCCCAATCACCGGGCCGGCCATGATCAGAATACCAAGGATCAACGAGAGTAATGCCTGGAGTGCGAACAGTCCGCGGTGCACCATCTGTTTTTCCGAGATGGCCAGCACGATTCCGATGATACCGCCAATGAACAGGGCGATGCCAGCAAGGAAGAAGATTACCCTCCCCATCACATATGGGGAAAGGATCGTGGCAATCCCGAAAAAGAACCCGATAACACCAAGGATGGCGAGAAGGACCGACCCTTTCAGTCCACCTGGCGCTACTGCTGACATCATAATGACCCCGAACGAGAGAATTATGATGAATATCCCGATCAGCTCAATCATAATAGTGGCTGAAACCCCGGGGAAAAATGCAATAAGCAACCCGAATACTATTGCCAATAATCCGAGGAGGACAAACGACCCCCATTTGAGATCAATTGTCTGATCTTGCATTGCTACATCTGCCATACAATCACCAGTTATATCCTCTGAAATTCGACTATTTATGTATTGCGTTCAGTGTTCGGTGGTAACCTGCTGTTTTTCGTTCTCCCGTGCAGCGATTTTTTAAGAAATTCCCGCGTATCGTAAAAAATGGGTCCGGATCTCCCCCTGACTCGGGGGATCAAGGAAATCGGAGAGAAATTAATGCATGTTAAAAAAATTTAGATGATTAAGTAATTTCGGCCCCCGGGCAATTTTTATCACATCAATGTCCGATGACGCTCTCGGGGCTCCACCCCGTCGCTGCGGCACTCCCGGTAGGGATAGGACTGAACCTACTTGCACGTGATTTTGGTATTACTCTTCGAATCCGCTCAATCTGAAAAAATAAATGATTGCCCTTATAATAGGTTAGGGGTAAACTTTACCCAATGCCCAAAGTTTAAAATGAAGAACCGAGCCTGAAAAGTCAGGTCTTCGCCTCAAGGAGTTTTGCTATCCCGTTACATGAATTGCAGAGATAATATTCCTTTGTCCAGCAGTTTTCGCATGCCCACCTTCCGCAGATGCTGCACTGGCGGAGTTCCTCCACCGTGAACTGAGAATTACAGAGATCACAAAAATGCCGGCCAAAACTCGCCGGTACCTTTGCGGGCGGTTCACCCTGTTTCCGCAGGGGAGTAATTTCCCTTTTCAAGCGGATAAAGAGACTCGGTTTTTCCGTTTGCTGAACCGCAGGCGGAGTATTATCTGATTTGGGAGAGCTCCTTTTCCAGATGGTCAAGCCTGTCCTCCATCCTTGACAGCGTGTTGGTGATCTCGCGTTCGAATGTCTGTATCTCTGAAACTTTCGCTTCATCCTGGTCGAGGACCGGTTCGTGCTTCGCCTTGAACCGGCGGACGGCCAGTGTCCTTACCAGTGCCCAGTCTGTCACAAGGGATTCGAAACGCCGGTCAAGGTATTCATCGACACGGCTCTCAATCGGGCTCGTTATTGATAATTTTCCCTTCATGCCTTTGAAATAGAAATAGATGGTAATTATGACAACGACAATGAGCAGGATGGCAAGAATTGCTTCAAGGACTGTCATTTCTTCTTCGCCTCCAGCTTCCGTGCCCGCTCTTCAAGGGAGGTGAGTTTCGTCTCAGCGGCCTTTTCGACCCCGGCAAGCCTCGTTACTTCATTGGAAAGCGAGATAAGACGTCTCTGGAAGTCGGCAATTTCATTCCTTTTCGCGAGCTGCCATTCTTCGATGATATACTTCATCCTCTTGTCGACATAGGTGTTCAGGTACCGGTCAAACATTTATTTACCCTCCAGTTTTGAGATCTGGGCGTCGAGTCTGGCGACACGCTCGTTCAGCACATTTTTCTGTTTATATAAGTGGTCGACCTGGTCTGTGACCTTATTCAGCCGTCGTTCGAAGTCCAGCAGATCGTTCTCGACGAGAAGCCCCCATTCCTGGATAATTGCCTCCATATTTTTTTCAAAGTAAGTATCAAGGGATTTATCCATTGTTGGCAGATTATCATTGAGATATCCACCTACGCCGGGTAAATTTCCCCAGAACGATTCCTGCTCTCCAATGGTTCCTTCTGCATATTCAGACATTATTTCACCTTCTCTTCTTCAAGGTCGAGTTTAAGGATCATGCGCTCAAGTTTTGCTTCCCGGACGAGGTTCTCAAGCTTCCGGAGCCTCGCTTCAACGAGCTTCTCCTTGTGATAGTTGTTCAGTTCCAGGAGCTCATTTTCATCTTCAAGAGTCCTGATTGACTGGATCTGGTCTGAAGAGAGCTTGGTAAACGGGTGTTCTTTTGCGCTGGTATCGAGGTCCTTCGCAAGGAGGTCGAGCTTCTGTTTCTCGATTTCGATCTCCATCTTCCGGACAGAACTATAACTACGGCGGTTCGCCCAAATCGCTATTAGTATCAGGAGGAGTGCAATGATCAGGATAATTGCAATGACGAACCAGTCGGGTACGGTGTAACCAGCCAGGTCCATCTTATCCTCCGATCATTTTGGCAGCCTTATCGAGGATGAGGCTTTCGTCTCCGACAAGGTATACGATATCGCCGGACAGCAGGAGGAAGGAAGGATCGGTCGTCTGGATTGAGTCTCCCCGCTGGACTGCAGCGAGCACAACTCCTTTAGGTATGACGATCGCTGAAAGCGGACGGATCTCTTTTCCGGCTGGGACCGTCACTGCACGCACTTCACCCTGGTTTGCTTTCAGTGCCTTACCGAGGGCCATGGCATCGGAGGGTTTCAATGCTTTTTTTGCCTGTTCGACGGCCTGGCTGAATGCTGCGCCAACACCTGCCGCAACTCCCGCAGCCCCTGCCCTGATAGAATCGGGCGATGCAGACTTGATTGCATCGCTGGCTCCCTGAAACTTCGCCTGGATATGTTCAGTTACCGGTTTCTTTCTCCTGATGCGAAGCTTTGTACCTTCCCCGGCACCCAGTTCTTTTAAATCCTCCTCGCTCAGCCGTATGTAACCCGAATCAACGAGAGTATCTGCGAATGCGGTGGCAGAAATCCATTTATCGGTTTCGGGGATGTTGATCTCGATATCGGCTCCCGTTTCAATTCCGACCGTTTTAAGAACTTCTGAATTAATCCGGGCCCTTCCGCGGCTTGGAAATGCCCTTTTTTGTGCTAATAATTCGATCTCGTCCATGGGGAGAATTGTACTATAGGATGGTATATAACATTATGTAATCCCGTTAGTGATCTAAGTCCCGGAATTATCCTCAAAACCGGCAAATGCGATGATTAATATCGTATTTTGTCCCAATCGGGGCGGCAGGTTTATTAGAGGAAAAATTGATCTAATTGTTCATGAATAAGCTGCTTGCGCTGTTAAGCGCTATTCTTATATGTACGGTAATGTTTATGGGTTGTACGAGTCAGCCTGTGCAGACAACGCCTACACCCGGGCAAACCCAGGGCCCTGAATCGGTGTCCATTACCCCCGAACCCCTGAATACAATTTCACCCGTTTCATCCTCGTTCCCTGCCGGTATCACCTGGCGCCTGTTCTCCTACAGTGACGGAAAAGGAGGCACGGTCAGTATTGTCGGCGACCAGCCGGTCACCGCTCTTTTCAGGGCAGATGGGCATGTTACCGGTTCATCAGGCTGCAACCAGTATACTGCTACCTATATCGCGACCGGATCGTCCATAAAAATTACCCCTGAGATTTCAACTCTCATGGCATGCTCCCCGCCGGTCATGGACCAGGAAATGAGCTATGTTACCTTACTATCCAGGGCAGCGACCTACAGTGTATCAGGAGATACGATGCTGTTTTACGATTCGACGGGTAACCTGGTGCTTGCCTATAAGAACCCGGTTTCAATCCCCGTCGCCACAAAATCCTCGCAACCACCAATAATCGGTTCATGGAATCTTGCGACCTATAACAACGGCAATAACGGGCTTGAGTCCGTGCGGGCAGGGAGTAATATCTCCGCAGTTTTTACCCCTGATGGCCAGATAACCGGTTCTTCGGGCTGCAACCAGTATTCTGCACGTTATACCCTGAATGGCCAGAATATTGGTATATCCCTGGTTTCCGGACCGGCGACAGCGTGTACTGCTGACCTGATGACACAGGAAACCCAGTACCAGGCACTCCTTAAAAGGGCATACAAGTATGCAATCAACGGCGATCAGCTGATGATTTATAACGCCCTTGGAGACACAATACTGATATATAACAAGGGGACCGCGACAGTCACGGTTGCACCATCCATCACCCCGGTGTCTACACCGAAAACGATAGTCGGTTCCTGGGCATTGAAATCATTCTCTGACGGTATGGGCGGCACGATACCCCTGATCGCTACCGCACCGGTGACTGCGATATTTTCCAGTACCGGGAACCTTTCCGGTTCTTCCGGCTGTAACCAGTATGTGACCTCCTATTCGGTAACGGGCCTGAGTATCTCCATCAGTCCTGCTTCTACAACGAAAATAGTCTGTGCACCTGATGTAATGGCCCAGGAAACAGCATATCTGACGCTTCTGCAGAAATCCGGAAGATTTACCCTTTACGGCGATTCGATGACGATTTCAGATTCAACGGGGACTGCGCTGCTCAATTTTAAAGCGATATCCTGACACCAATAATTTTTCAAGGTTAACGGTTGGTTTTACCAATATTCAGACA
>DATKKE010000022.1:0-14875 GCA_035543455.1 Methanoregulaceae archaeon | reverse complement strand
GGATAGCAGATTCCCGCTGGAATCGGTATAGAGAGGAGTATCGGCATATACCACAATAATAAAGAGTGCGAAGAACATGCAGATTAGACCAATCGTTCTGGCGCTGCGAAATGCTTCCATGTTTTTTCCTCCTTTTCCGGGATTACGGTTTTGGTAACCGGTCCCAGATTGGGAGTTCTATATACCATAATGTTAAATAAATTTTACTATTTGTACAGTAAACTTGACATTTTATGACACACAACATGAGACATTAAAAAATGATACCCCTGGGCAGATTCGAACTGCCGTCGCCGGATCCAAAGTCCTGCATGATTGACCACTACACTACAGGGGTGATGCTATCCAACCTTTACACTGCACTTTTTAAGAAACTCTGTGTAAAAGTCTAGTTGATGTATGTCCTATTATCGAATAAGAATTTCCTCACCGGATAAAAAAAAATGTAATCTGCACTGAAAACGACCCCGGCCCGCCCCCCGGACTGCACCAAAATACTCGAATTCTGAATAATTCAGGAAAACTTATCAGGTTCAATCGTTTACCGTGTCTACTATGAGGATAGTTTGGCCATGCGTAATACTCTCTGCTCTCCTGATCATTTCCATTACGGTTTCGGGGTGCATTTCGACAAAGCCGGCAGTTATTGTCAACACAACGACGACGACCCCTGCACGGAATGTGTCATACACGAATACAACAGTAACAACTGTACCCGTGCCAACCAGGCCTCTCCTGACCGAAGCTGACCGTGCTTTTATCAGAGACGCAATCCAGATTGAAGCCATTTCTATTCAAAACATCAGTGAGACGCTCGCCACGATCAAGGACGGACGTTATGATGATGCACGAATGATGGCGGAATCAGCAAAAAAAACACTAAAATTGCAATATACAAACCTCTCTGAACGATCAGTATCCCCTGCAATAGAGCCGGCCAGGGAGGAGATCCTGGCTGCCATGAGGGATGAGATCAATGGAACAGATAAATTAAACTATATTGCAATCTCTGACAGTGAAACGATGGTTTCGGCCTCGAAGGATTACACGGAAGCAGCGGATGCATTATTTAAATCAGCAAATGTCCATCTCGTTTCCGCCCAGTTAAAAATCAATGCATTGACAAAATAAATTCCTTTAAAATTCCAAAAAACCATCCTCGTCAACCCCGGGAAGGAATAAAATCCCTGCCGAATGATTTTTATGATGTGAAGGGGACCTTTTTTACCAGCTGATCGGAATAATTACTTCATAATTGTTTTTTTATG
This sequence comes from Methanoregulaceae archaeon, assembly GCA_035543455.1. Lineage (GTDB taxonomy): Archaea > Halobacteriota > Methanomicrobia > Methanomicrobiales > Methanospirillaceae > CAIKOD01. The sequence goes on along the minus strand of DATKKE010000022.1, from coordinate 13,607 downwards.
AATCCAGCCTGTTTTCCATAATATAACTGGTGCCCTGAAGCATAAAAAACGAAACATTCTTCATATATCCATGGTATTATCAATTCATGTCTGGGGGGAATGACTATTCCACAAAAGCACAATCGGAGAGAGGTATCAGTACCACGGGGGTACCATTTTCAGGCATCGCCAGCGAATGGGGTTCTATACTGGATTTCCAAAAACCCATGTGATAAGGACAGGAATTTTCCTGCAATGAACATATACCAAGACCTGTATAGACCGGGGTCCGTCTGTTTTTCAATAATGCCGGGAGGGACGAAATGACAGATCATTCTCATTCCTTATTCCCGGCGCTTCTCATCATTATGGTGATACTCATTGTTTTTGCGGTCAGCTTTTTCCCCGCTGCAGCAGATGAGCAGCAGAATAACATCGACAACGGGTTAAACCCTGAACAAGTAGCCGCCGACGGGGGGTCAGTCACCACTGTACCCCCCACCGATGCAATTCCGATGACAATTCCCACGCCGGTTGTTACAGAACAGGTGCTTTCACCTACAACAGGTTCCGTGACGACAACGACGGAACCGGTGACAGTGATTACATCCGAACCAACGACGATTCCGACGACAATTCATACGCCGGCTGTTACAGAACAGGTGCCTTCACCTACAACAGTTTCCGTGATGACAACGACGGAACCGGCGACAGTGATTACATCCGAACCAACGACGATTCCGACGACAATTTCCACGCCAACTGTTACAGAACCGATGACGGTTACAACCACCGTACCAACCACGGCTCCGGCTGCAAATCCTGTTACTAACTCGACCGAACCGGTAAATCCGGAACCCGCCCCTTCCCCCGTCACGAGTCCGGAAGCTTCTCCTTCAGATACACAGGCAGCTGTAAATTCGACAAGCCAGGAAATAGCTGTGGAATTGACGGTTATTCCGACCACCATACCGACCCCCGTGGCACCGGTCATCCAGGACCCTGAACCTGACATATCTCTGAACGGGACTCCGGATACGCCTTCCATAAATAACTCAGTCGTCGCCCAAAATTCACAACTCGACACCAATGTCAGCTCTCTAACGGCCTCCGACATCACCCCTGAGACAACACCGGTATCAGATATATCCAATTCTACGATTGCAGGAATAAATGAGACCAATGTCCCCGGAAATTCAACGAATGGTATTCAGGACCAGGAGATGCCAGGTAATTACAGCTGGTCAGATCCACTGCTCAATACCTCTTCAAACAACTCATACTATTACAATAACCAGGGCTGGGTCATCAACGAATCCGGACACGTATGGCAGCTCGATCTGACCAACAATACCGGAACCGGGGTTATGTATGAGCCGATGAACAATACCTTCTATAATTTCGGATCCGGATTTGCCATCCTTATCAATGCCTCGAATGTGATCCTCGATGGAATGGGGGCAATCCTGAACGGCGGTGGCACCACTGATTATGGGATTATCGTCAATAACCAGACCGCACCGAATTATGATCTATCTTCATCAGACCCGGGTAACGCACTTGGCGGGATCAGTATCACCAATATCACTCTGACCGGGTTCAACCTCGCAGGGGTTCTGCTTGATAATGTCGTCGGTACACTGCCCGGTCCGGGAGTTATCCCCTCGAACATCACAGAGGTGAATGTTAGCTATAACTCTGCTACAGCAAATGGAATCGTGCTCAATAACTCCCAGGATATTGAAGTAAGTCACAATCAAGTGAATAATAACGGCGCTTCCGGGATTTCTCTCACAGGTTCATCCATTAATAACAACCTCGTCGGGAACAACGTTACCGGGAATTGGGATGGCATTTATCTCGCCGGATCTCTCTATAACAACATCACTGGAAATAACGCCTCTGAAAACTACAATGACGGTATCGGGCTCGATTCGTACTATTCATACGATTCGGGTACCACCTACAATTCAGCCTACAATAACCTCACCGGAAACACCGCAAACGGAAATGGCGATACCGGCATTCATCTCTTCGGAGCGGTCTATAACAACATCACTGGAAATAATGCCTCTGAAAACTACAATGATGGTATCGGGCTCGATTATTATTCTTATTCCTCAGAATATTCGGGTACGCTCGATTCGTATTACTTAGACGGTTCGGGTACCACCTACAATTCAGCCTACAATAACCTCACCGGAAACACCGCAAACGGAAATGAGGCTGACGGCATTCATCTCTTCGGAGCGGTCTATAACAACATCACTGGAAATAACGCCTCTGAAAACTACAATGATGGTATCGGGCTCGATTATTATTCTTATTCCTCAGAATCTTCGGGTACGCTCGATTCGTATTACTTAGACGGTTCGGGTACCACCTACTATTCAGCCTACAATAACCTCACCGGAAACAACGTTACCGGGAATCGGGATGGCATTTATCTCGTCGGAGCGGTCTGTAACAACATTATAGGAAATAACGCCTCTGAAAACTACAATGACGGTATCGGGCTCGATTCCTACGAAGATTATTGGAGTACCACCTCCAATTCATCCTACAATAACCTCACCGGAAACACCGCAAACGGGAATGGCGATACCGGCATTCATCTCTTCGGAGCGGTCTATAACAACATCACTGGAAATAACGCCTTTGTAAACTACAATGACGGTATCGGGCTCGATTCGTATTACTCAGACTATTCAGGTAACACCTACAATTCAGTCTACAATGACCTCACCGGAAACACCGCAAACGGGAACCAGTTTGGTATAACCCTGTCATCATCTGATAGCAATAACCTGACAGGGAACTATGCGAACAGTAATGGGAACACCGGTATTGATCTTTATAATTCCAACGGGAACAACCTGAGCGGGAACACCGCAAACGACAATTACTGGGGAATCATGCTTGAGAATACCAGTAATTCCAACAATCTCTGGAATAACATCGTAACGGGCAATGAGGGCGGAATTGGTATCGACAACTCCTTTGATAATACGGTAACCGGGACCAGTGCTGATTCAAACGAGATACTCGGCATGTACCTGCTGAACGGTTCAGGGAACAACCGTATCACCGGTGGCACGTTCAGTAACAATAATATCAGTATATGGCTGGAGAATGTGAGCGGGAATACCGTTTCCGGTGCTGCACTAAACAATAACGCGAACTTCGGGTTGTATCTGAATAATTCGGGCTTCAATACCCTTTCCGGGAATATCGTTTATAGTAATACGTACGGGATCGGTCTGGAAAACTCATCAGATAATATCCTCGAAGGGAACTCGGCTTCAAAGAATAATTATTTCGGTATCGGGGTATATTCGGGTTCAGATAGAAACGAGCTCAGGGATAACACTGCGAATTTGAACAACGCTTTCGGTATTTATATCTACGATTCCCGTCTCAACAACCTCACAGGAACTGTGGCAGATGAAAATGCCATCGGGATATATGTGAGGTCAGCGGATGATAACAATATCACCGGGTCCCATCTGGAAGGGAATACCTGGGGATTGTACATTGAAAATTCATCGGCCACCAACATTACAGGAAACACAGTTCTCGCCAATCAGATTGGAATCGGGCTTGTTAATGCCGATGGCAACACCATATTCCATAACTGGGTCGATGACAGCACATCCTACGGTTTATACCTCGATTCCTCGGGTTCGAACCTGATCTATAACAATTATTTCTCGAATTACAACAACGTCGACCTGGAGACTTCTGACGGAAACACCTGGAATGTGACAAAAACTTATACCGCTGACGGGAATATTATCGGCGGTCACTACCTTGCCGGCAATTTCTATGGTGCCCCCGATGGTTATGGCTTCTCCCAGACGACAAATTCCATCGACGGAATTGCAGTGGTTCCCCTGAATCTTTCGACAAATCCGGCGGGTAACATTGACCAGTTACCCCTCGCGGTATACCCGCCCGGCCCGCCAAGACCGACTCCTCCGCCCCCGGGACCCCAGCCTCCCGCACCGTTGTTCTCCATCCCAAACAACCCGGCAGCCAACACGGGAGCACCGGCAGTCGTATTATCCAGTACAATACCCGCTGCAGCTCCACCGGGAGATACCTGGACGATGGATGTAGTTCTGCAGAATAACGGCCAGGAGCCCTGGACTCCTGACAAGTTTATCACCCTGCAGGTCTGGATGACCGATAGTAATGGACAAATTGTTAGTGAAGTTGTAAATGTGCCTGTCATGGGAGGTACCACAGTCCCCCCTGGAGGAGTCTATACATTCTCGTTCAATCTGAAAATGCCGGACCAGGAAGGAAAAGATAACCTGCATATGCAGGTATGGGAATATGTATCAGATAAGTGGGTCCAGATCGGCAGTGAAATCACGCGGCAGGTTCAGATCGATAAGAACGCAGCACATTTCACTCATAAAAACCGACCTGGAATTAACAGTATGACATTTACCTCCCCATCACCGGGCTGGATTAGTACTGGTGGTCTCCTCTCGGCTCAGAACGGAGGCAGTTCCAACACAGGGCCGAATATTGTGGTACAAGGAACAACGGTACAAATAATTGCAGCTGAAGGGCAAAACCCTGCAGGTAACTCAGTCGGCGGAAATGGTCTGAATGGCGTAGTTCAGCGTCTGAATAAACCCCAGACATCCATTTCCGGAATCTCACATCAGTATAGTTCCACGAGCAGTCTGCGGATTCCGACATATGGAGGAGATTACTATGTTTAATCCTGCAGAAAATGAAGGGACAGTTTGCCGGCAGTCTGTCTCAGGACAGCGCTTCACAGCTGAAACATCACCCGATCACAACGGGGGGGATACCAGATGATAATATCACCCAGACAGCGTGTTTTCATCATTCTCGTCCTGTTATTATTTTCAATAGGAGTTGGGGTATATGCCTCTCCACCACTTCCACCTCATCCGCCGCCACCGCCTGTTCCGGCATCAGTTCCCGTTGTCCCTCCCGCACCGGCCCCACCCTCTCCACCCTCTCCACCCTCCCCTCTCCCCCCGGCTTCCAATCCGGCAAATCCGGGAGCTCCAGCTGCGCCATCAACATCGGGTTCAAACCCCCCATCACCGCCTCCCCCACCCCCGGGAGTTCCCGCGTCCGGTCCGGTCACTATCCCGACGATCCCGAGCATAAACCCCGCGTCAGGTAATTCAGGATCAGGCGATTCATCGTCATCACCGTCTTCAGGTAATGCCGGGCCTGTCTCCCAGCCTATCCAGCTCACTGAACCGGGCCAATCCTCGGAGGTCCAGGCAGCACAGCCGGAACAGCAGCCCGCATTGATTGAACCCCCCCCTGAACAGGTAGGCATCCCTGCACCACCCGCTCCCCAGAACGAGGTACCAGCAACCCAAGAAACGTCCACCACCAGTATATCTGACGTGATATCCACCCTCAGGACAACGGCAAGGAACGCAGCGGCGAGCACCCCTGCATCGGCCCTTGTGCCACCCCCGCTCGTCCCGGCAGTTGCAGTAACCCTTGGTATGGCAATTGCACTTGCGGGGAACGTCTTCTGGGCGAACATCGGAAATATCCTTTCTTCGAAATTATTCCAGTTTATCCAGGGCTTTGTGGGCGAGAATAGACTTCAGAAACTCGATGAATACGAGGCGGGGAAGCGAAAAATAACGGTTGGAACGGCGGCTAAGACGAGGATAGGGTTAACCCATACCGAGATCCTTGTTGCTGCCGCAGGTGCCTTACTAATCGGTATTGCATCCCTTATCGCGATACGATCGTCCTTCGCGGTCGATGCCGTTCTGCTGTATGTAATTACTGCAGGCGTAGCCGTTACTGTTCATGAATTGGGGCACCGGTACGCCGCACATAACCAGAAGGTCCAGACCGAGGTAAAATTCTGGGAACTTGGAACCGTGATCATGTTTTTTACCGGCTGGTTTGCCGGTAACGTGTTTGCTCAGCCTCACCGTACATTGAGGGAAGAGAGCAAAGAACCAGACCATCAGGTCGAGGGAAAAATCAGTCTGGCCGGACCTGTGATAAGTATCTGCCTCGGAATCCTGACCGTGCCATTCCTCTTCGTCGGCGGGGATATCGGAAGGATCGCCTCAACATTACTGATGATGACCCTGCTTATCGCTGTGTACCACCTGATGCCGTTTGACCCGATGGATGGAAAGGCAATCCTTCAATGGAACAAAAAAATTTTGATCGTCACGCTGGTCCCGTTACTCGCTGTCTATTATTACCTGTTCCTGCTCTGATCCCCACCTTTATCCTTTTAAAATATCAGCTAAAAAAACGATATCACATGCCTGCAGGAAAGTCTCAGTCAAATGGAGGATCTTCATTTTCCCTCCTTTCCAATTACTCTGTTCCGGAAAAATCAATCATACCACCAGCAGATGAGTCTGGAGAGAAAACATTTGCCTGAGTGCCTGGTAAACCTTCTTTCCCGGATTTTCTTAACCGGAAGAGGTCATTTTTGGCGAATAAATTTTAATTAAGAATGTACATAAAATAGGTCAATGCATTACGTTATAAATACCCGCGTAAAAAAAACAGATTTGAAATATATGCAGAAGGGAAGCCCCTGCAAAAGACAACGATCAATATCATGACCTGGTATCCGGGGAACTATGACAGAATCTGAAATCCCACTTTTTGAGGAGATAATACAGATTGCAGGGGATCAAGGTCTCCAATCCTCCCAAGTTACGAAATTCCGGGATCGCTTTGGTGCAAATGTCATGGCCCCCCCGGTACGGGAGCCGCTCTGGAAACAGTACCTGAAGAGGTACAATGATCCCATCATCAGGATCCTGATTTTTGCTGCAGCAATCTCTGCCATTGTTGCAATTATCCAGGGCAACGAGTTTTACGATATGATCGGGATCATCATCGCGATCCTGCTCGCAACCGGAATTTCTTTTTTTAATGAGTATAAAAGCGGCAGGGAATTTGACATTCTGAATGCATACCGGGACGACATGGGAGTCAAGGTCCTGCGGGACGGACTCCCGTGCTCGGCGATGTCACGGGATATTGTCGTCGGAGACCTGATCATCCTTGAAGCAGGTGATGCAATACCTGCAGACGGGTGGCTAATCAACTCGGATTCCCTGTCAGTTGATGAATCTGCATTTACCGGGGAGAGCGAACCGGTAATAAAGGAAATAAAGGAGAATGTCCTGAAAGGGACCTTCGTTACCTCGGGTAAAGGAACGATGATAGCAGGAGCGGTCGGCGATTCAGCGCAGATGGGTTTGATTGCCGTTTCACTTGGGATCGAACATGACACCCCAACCCCCCTTGAACAGAAACTCAGAAATCTTGCCCTGATGATCAGCAGGTTCGGGTACATCATGGGCGCACTGATCCTTGTGAGTTTGTTGTACTTTGGTTACATGCAGGGAGAACTCTCAGGATTTAACCTCGATTCTGTGAATTCTATCCTCCATTACCTCATGGTGACGGTTGCAGTCATCGTTGTCGCCGTCCCTGAAGGGCTTCCAATGAGTGTCGCTCTCTCCCTGTCCCTTGCGATGCGGAAGATGACCCGGGCACACTGCCTTGTCCGCAGAATGATCGCCTGTGAAACGATTGGTTCTGCAACGACCATCTGCACCGATAAGACAGGTACTCTCACAAAGAACCAGATGGAGGTGGTGGCTAGCCCGGCCGGCCACCCTGTCTATCATGGGGATATCCCCAGTTCCCCGATCGAATGGATTGCGCTGAATGCGGCGGTAAACAGCACTGCATACCTCGAAGACAGAGACGGGAGGCTGATGGTGATTGGAAATTCAACTGAAGGTGCACTCCTCAGGTGGCTCCGGGAACATTCACTTGATTACCTTAAAATCCGGGCGAAAACCCCCGTTGAGGTTCAGCTTCTCTTTGACAGCAGCCGGAAACGGATGTCAACAATTATCCGTATCGGTGGCAAGCACTACCTGCTCATAAAAGGTGCCCCGGAGATCCTTTCGTCGATGAGTCTTGGGAAGGGGGATTCTGACGGGGTATATAGGCTCACCTCAGGTTCAATGCGGACACTCGCATTCGCGCACAGGGAAATTACCGGGGGGGATACGGGAGAATGCAACCTCGTATGGGATGGTTATGTCGGGATACGGGACCCGCTCAGGGAACATATCAGAGAATCGGTAGCACTCTGCCAGCATGCAGGGATCAATGTGCGGATGGTTACCGGTGACAACGCGGAGACGGCGCGGACCATCGCAAAGGAGGCCGGGATCCTGAAAGGAGGTACCATTGTGACTGGGAAGGAGTTCCGTTCACTCACCTCCGATGACCAGGTGACTGCTGCACATGGACTTGATGTGATGGCGCGTGCCGAACCAATGGACAAGCTCCTCCTCGTCCAGGCGCTCCAGAAGGATGGGAATGTGGTTGCGGTGACTGGTGACGGAATCAATGATGCACCGGCGCTGAAGAATGCTGATGTCGGGCTTTCGATGGGCATCGGCGGCACAGAAGTTGCGCGAGAGGCGAGTGATATTATCCTGCTCGACGATTCTTTCACCTCCATTACGAATGCAGTCTGGTGGGGGAGATCACTCTATGAAAATATCCAGCGTTTCATACTCTTCCAGATTACGATCAATATCTGTGCCTGTCTCATCATATTCATTGCACCCATTCTTGGTTACCCGGAACCCTTCACGATCCTCCAGATCCTCTGGATCAACCTTATCATGGATACCCTGGCTGCCTTTGCCCTGTGTTCGGAAGCACCCCACACTGACCTGATGAACCGCGAGCCTGTCCCCCGCAACTCCCCAATTATAACGCCATTTATGTGGTTCTCAATTGTCGGGACCGGTGCATTCTTCATTATCCTTGGACTCGCCCAGATGGAGACTGGTTTCATCGGGGGTGATACTCCTGAACAGGTCAGCTCGGTCTTTTTTGCGACATTTGTTCTGGCGCAAATCTGGAATGGAATCAATTGCCGGGCGATGGATGGAAAAATGCCGCCATTTTTCAGGGGAAACCCCACATTTTTTGTCGTGATGACCCTGGTTTTTATCACACAGGTCATGATTGTCCAATACGGGGGGGTATTTTTCGGGACGGTGCCATTAACACTGGCCGAATGGTTGAAGGTAATGATCACTTCGGCTTCCGTGCTGGTTGTAGGTTTTATTCTCAGGGCAGCATACCCGAGGTTCCAGAAACCGTTTACAAAATTTGCCGGTATTGCAGCCCGTCAGAGTGAATGAACAATGTGTAGAGATACATCTTCCGGAATTGAAATGGAAATATGATCACTTCCTTTGGATAGCATCTCGATACTAGCATTGGATTCTTAATAAAAAAAGATGAACATCAGCTCTGCAGAAAACTTTAGATCGGCAAAGAATAGGGAAGTATAATTGATGCGTTAAACACATCTCCTGCAAGGGTTTTCTTCGACACGAGTGGGGGCTTATACCTTTCCCTGCTCCTTCTCCTCCAAAATGGGATAGTCATCGGGAAGGGTATTTGGAGGTTTTCCACATACAGTTCCTATCCCAGTTGAGGACACCGCAGCGGCCGGGCAGAGCCCCAGAAGTGTCAGGTTAAATTTAACTTCATAATTTGTAGAGAAATAGGTTTTTTACAGGGCCAAAAATCCGGCGTTTCAAGGGATTTGTTCCGCTTACACACAAGACAAAAATAATTATTTTGCTGCCTTTATACGCTTCCCCATGATACACCTGCCCTCACGTTGACCGCCTATAGGCTTTTCCGGCCTCCCCAGCGATGCCATACACCGTGCCATGAGGGAAGCGCCACGAGGTAGGGCACTGGCAACAAAAATCACTCGGTCCATGGGATCCTTGTACAATTTACGGTCGCGAATATTCTCAAGGATATATTCAGGTTTCCGGCCGGACATGGCCCCCCTCCCCGAAAAACCGATCGCTGAATTCGGGTGGATAAGGTCATTTTCAATAGCCATATCAATCAGCTGGATTGCGATCCGTGCACATACCCGGTCCACAACTTCCGATAATGTCTTTTTCCCCTCCTGCTTGTAGATATCTGCTCCAAGCATCCTGAGCGTCTCTTTGTTACTAAAATTCCGGCCACTGTCAACACCCATGATCGTGATCCCTGTCCTGCTTGAAATATCTTCATCCAGCGGAACAATACCAAAATTTTTTGTCCCGCGGGGTACCGTGGATATGGTGATATAGTCGTGAATCTGGTCAACGTACTTCTTGATTACCCCTTTTTCCTTTTTTGAAAGCCAGCCGGTCTCTATTTTATCCCCAAAAAATTCGTAGGCACTCCCGTAAAGAGGATCCACTTCACCGGTCCCCCGGACCATAACATCCGCAATAATACCTCCCAGGCCTACAAAGCAGCCAATTGTTTGAGAGTATGGATTTTTTTCGTCATCCGACGCAGGACCTGTTATCCTCCCATCAAGGATGGTCCCAAAATCGATGGATACACAGGGGTTTCTGAAGTCCACCGGTGAGTGCAGGGCTCCTTCCTTGATCCCTGCCATTCCCAGGTCCCCTTCCATATCATTTGCAATATTCACATCCCCGGAAATTTTGGAAATCGGTATTGCCCCGGCAATCGTTCCACAGAACGTGACTTTATCTGCAAGAGAATACTTCTGGATATGTGCGTGGAGTGATTGTTTTGTCATCGGCGGGGAGAACTTCGATCCCGGTATCCCGGCCTCCATGCACCCCTTCGCAAGACCGCTGATGAATGCACTGGTATCTGCAGAAGAATTCCATGTTCCTACAAGACCAGTACAATATACTGCAAAATTAAGGTCCTTAACCGGGTCAATATTGGATTCCCTGATGGAATGTTGAACGATGTCCCTGACGAAATCCACGACAGCCGCCTGCGAAATGGGAATTCCCTCAAAAGAATGCCCTAGCACACGTTCCCCTTCTTTGGGTGGGCGCATCTTGTATGTCAGACGGGCCGTGTTGATAATCGTGTACGTAATCCCTGTTTCGAGATTAGTACCTACGATGATGCAGTCTGTCACGGTATTTCCAAAATCCACAGATAGTACGACATAATAAGGCTTTTCCCGGTACTCGGGAATTGCAATACCCCCCTGCTGCAGGAAGACCGGAACAGGTGTGTCTTCCAGGATATATGGAATAACTGGCTTTGAAACCCCAAATGGCATGCTTTGTATTTCCATACTCGTCTTTAAAAAACTTTTTAGATTGATTTTTTATACAATTGTACTAATAATTAAATTTTTGATCAAAAAATTCTATCAAAGTAGGCAAAAAATGTCCTTTAAGGAAAGAATTTTCGATGATATTCCTAACCGGCGGATGTACTTAAGGAAACAGGGCGCACGATCAAAATGATATGAGAAAGATCATCTTTCGCAAATAACCCTGAACCATGATATATTCTGAATGGGTAACAAAATGGTCTTTCCTTCTCTCATGACTGCCATTCGAGGTCGGTCCCACAGACGCTGCATACGATACGTTGACTGGCATTCAGGTTAGCGGCCTGAATAATATTCCAGTTCCCGCATTTCCTGCAGGTCACGATAATGCCATCCGATTTTCTTTTCTCAGACATGCATCTTACTCCTCCGTTAGAATTGTCCGGAAAGGTATAATGAATTATTGAATTGATCAGCCTTGAGACCCGGGGAGAAATATTCAGGAGTTTGAAATTTTTGAAAAGCCTCGATGTGGAATAATGAGATTTTATTGAGGATATTTTGCGTTTTTAAGCCTGAATTTTCGTTTTTATTGAATAAGGATCATCTTTAAATAACAGATAATTTGCCCAACATGAGACCATACCATGATGAATGTGCTTGTAAACAATCTGGATTCCCATAATCACTGGTATGTGAAGGTGCCCAAAAACCAGTTCACGAAATGAAAAAGATCATACTTATAGCATATAGCAATATATGGTTTATAATGCATGCTGTGGCAGGAAATTGAGCTCATTTCAGGCTTAATTTTAACCAGAGTAGTTCTGGAAACCTTAATTGCATTTGATATAACATTATTTCTTGTGGAGCTTGGGAGATCGCGAATTTAATCTTGTTTTACTGTTTTCAGAAAAAATTAAGGTGGTCATTGACCTCAGTGAAAAAGGTCGTTGAAATGGTTTCAGATAGTCCCTTCTGATAAGGGATCTCCCGCCATCAACCATTATTCCGGTGCTTTCTGTAATTGCCATTCGAGGATATTCAAGGGGTCGATTTGCTGAATTTCTTGCTCTGAAGGACTGCCGCCCTTTCCTCCTTTGTTGTTCGATACCTGGAGTTGTGGAACACCTGCTTGTCCAGTACGTACGTTTAGGTATCGGAGCATCATGAAACATGACCGGGATATACCTGGTCACCTCGTGCTGAAATCTTATCCCAGAAGGTCCTGATATTTCGACTTTAGGACCTGAATACGAAGCACAAGGGAAAAACCTCTTTTACGAGGCCATTATAACGACATTAGTCAAAAATTTTCTGATCTCTTATATCATTCATTATCCGAACCCGATTCTGGCCTATATGTTGTTATATTGCGGCAATCGCATTTTTTTGGACTTCCAGGATTAGGAAATGAACGATCAGACCTGGTTAAGGATTCATTCGGATTCTTCGGATTTTGAGGCTGCCTTATTTTTAACGACCTGATCCTGTTCATGCGTTTCATCGGAGAGCGGAAAATATTCCTGGTATACCTTTTTGCGTTCGTCAAGGTCAGTATGGAGGTATATCTCGGTCGTCTTGATCGATGAATGCCCAAGGTTCTCCTGCACAACGCGAAGATTTTTCGACCGCCGGTAAAGCTCGCTGGCATAGCTATGACGTATTTTATGCGGTGTAATTCCGGGCGGAGCATACTTTTTAAAAATATGTTGCACAGCCCGCGGCGAGATATGGTGACCCATCTGACCCACAAACAGGGGACCTTCGATTCTATTTCCGATAAAGGGGTCCATTTCCCGAAGGGTCTCGGGATCGATAAACACTGTCCTGATCTTTCCGCCTTTTCCTTTTACCCTGATTGTCTGTTCTTCGAAATCGATATCCTCGATATTAATATTTGAAAGCTCGGATACTCTTACCCCCGTTGCATAAATGGTCCGGACAATCAGCTTGTCCCGTTCATCGGTTATCGAGTCAATCAGGCGAATCACCTGGCTGTGTTTAAGGTACCGGAGCTCCTGTTCTTTGATTCTCGGGCGCTCGATCCCAAGCATAGGGTTTGTTGTAATAGCTCCCTGTGCGGATAGAAAATGATAGAAGGAACTCAGGGTCGACATCATCCGGTGAAGGGTCGTTGATTTGTACTCCCGTACCGAGTTCATGTACGTAAGAAAGTCATTCATCATTACCGGCTCGACCTGGACATCGGTATCGAGGCGTGCCTTTGAAAAATCCCTCCAGAGGGAATCAAAGGCGCCTGGATCGCTGTTCCTTTTCAGCCAGACATAGTAGGCGAAGAGGCGAACGACCTGGTCATAGCTCTGCATGGTCCTAGAGGAATAATTCCGCATTCTCAGGTAATGCTGGTAGCTCTTCAACCACTCCGAGAAATAGCCACCCTGCATGGTCTATTCTTTATTCGGGCTATATATAAAGTTATTGCGTAGAATACCTATTCTGCGCAAAA
>DATKKE010000021.1:0-37749 GCA_035543455.1 Methanoregulaceae archaeon | reverse complement strand
GGGGAGGGTCAGGGAGGGGGTAAAACCCCGTTGAAACCCCCTCCTATTTGAGGGTTAATAATACAGGCAAGGAATTTAATTTATCCGGCGTCCATAAAACGCTCCTATTTTTCCACAGTCTTCAGAAATTCAATTATCTCTGAAAAATCCGGTATGCTGTGGATTGGATATACTTTAGCGAAAATAATCTTCTGATTTTTGTCAACAATGATATTGGCGCGCTCTGAAAACCCGTTAGCCTCGCGGAATAACCCATAAAGCCTGGCCACGCTGCCGTGCGGCCAGAAATCAGAGAGCAGGCGTGTATTCCTGATACTGAGAGAATCGGCCCATGCTTTTTTGCAGGGTACGGAATCAACGCTTATCCCGACAGCCGTCGTATTGAAAGACCCGAATACCTCATAATTTTTTTCAAGGGCAGTCATCTGTTCGGCGCAGAATACAGTCCATGCCAATGGATGGAACGAAAGGATCGTGTTCCTGCCGGAATTTTCAAGGAGATCGAAAGTCTTGTCGTTCTGGTCTTTCAGTGAAAAATTTTTCCCGGTGTCGCCGGGTTTTACAACAGGTCCCTGTTCAAAAAGTTCGGGCATATAGTACCATGCATGCTTTTCATTTATCTTATAAGAGAATTTGTATTGACAAAACCTACGTACTACCGGAGAATTGACTTCCCTGTTTTTTTAATAATTCCGACTCTTCCCTTCTCGATCGAGAGTCCGAACCCGCATGCCCGGAGAAAACTGTCCGCCCTCCCCGTGCCATGGATGAGGAGCTCCACAAGATCCTCTTCCTCGTCGACATCGGAATACAACCGAAACGAATCGATGATTTCACAGGACAGACCGGATTCTTCCGCAATTTTCTTGTGCTTCAGGAAACTCGCGCCGTAATAGTCCACGTGGAACCGGGAGCAGTCTTTGATAAATATTGCATTGGTCCCTCCTCCCCTGCCGGGACCGAATGCGATATCCGAGGGAGTTGAAATAATGCGCCTGATTACCCCGGAGGTGACCAGGGGCAGGTCTGCCATGATAATAAGGAGAGGCCCCGTCATTGTCCCGAGGAGGGCATTGAGAGCGGGGTTCAGTTCATGGTCAGATACACGGACTTCCGCATGGGAACAATGTAGTGGAACGGTCGAAAGGATAAAGGGACTGCATCCGGCATCCTTTAAAGCCATAACAACATCGGTAAGCATCGCCTCTGCAAATCCCTCCCGCTCATCTTTTGAAAGAACAGAAGAGAGTCGGCTTTTGGGGTTGACGGGCCTGAAAGGGACCACTGCCGCAACGGACATTTCATACCAATAGAACCACGAACGTCAAAAAGTCATCGTTTTTACCGATCGATCAGTAAATGACCAAAGAAGAACCACGTTGTGTAACAAATCCACGGAAGTAATTCCATGACATCCCGCACGGTCACGTTTTCAAAAAACGTATTTCTCCCTCTCACGACGGTTTGCCGGAACCGGTGCGGCTATTGCATCTTTCGCACACCTGTTGGCGACCATTGCATCATGGCACCGGCGACGGCGTCGGACCTGCTCACCCGTGGGGCAATGCTCGGATGCACTGAAGCATTATTCACATTCGGGGAAAAACCAGAATCGGAGCCGGGATTCAGGGAATGTATCCGTAGTTTGGGTTTTGAATCGATCCTTGAATACTGCCATGCACTCTGCAGCGAAAGCATCAGTACGGGACTGCTGCCCCATACAAACGCAGGGGTTCTTGATTACAACGAGCTGGCGTACCTGAAACCTGTGAATGCCAGCATGGGACTGATGCTTGAGACAACCGCAAACGTCCCTGCACACCGCAATTCCCCGGGTAAAGTACCGGAAGTCCGGATCGGGACGATTGAAAATGCAGGAAAATTAAAAATTCCATTTACCACCGGCCTCCTTCTCGGCATCGGAGAGACCATGGAAGACCGGGAGGAATCTCTCACCCTCATCAGGGACCTCCACCGGCGATATAACCATATACAGGAAGTTATTATCCAGAATTTCTGCCCGAAACCCGGCACGCCCATGGCATCCCAGCCATCCATCAGTTTTGATGAGTTCTGCGTTGTGATCAGGATTGCCCGTGATATTCTTCCTGACGACGTGGCGATCCAGGTGGCACCGAATCTTGCCGATGCGCCTTCACTTGTCATGTGTGGTGTCGATGACCTCGGGGGGATTTCGCCGCTTACAATCGATTATGTCAACCCGGAACACCCGTGGCCGGAGGTCGAAAATTTAAGGAAATCCCTGGGGGATACTGTCCTGAAAGAGAGGTTGTGCATCTACCCGAAGTACATCGGTATGAGATGGTTTTCAGAAGAATTGGAACCACTTATAAGGCAACTTGCCAAACAATTATCACGACAGGAGAATATGACATGAAACAACTCGGGCTGCTGTACTCGGGGAAGGCAAAATCAGTGTACCGGACCGACCAACCGGGCGAACTGATAATCACATTCCGGGACGATATTACCGCATTCGACGGTGGAAAAAAAGATAACCTAAGGGAAAAAGGGCACCTGAATCTGGAAGTCTCCAGCTTTTTTTTCCGGTTGCTTGAAAAATCAGGTATTGCAACCCATTATATCAGTACCTTAGGTGAGGATAGCATCGTCGCACGGGAACTCAAAATGATCCCGCTTGAAGTGATCGTCCGGAATATTGCAGCAGGGTCGATGGCAAGAACCTATCCCATCAGGGAAGGTACAAAGCTTGTTCCACCAGTCATCGTAATGGATTACAAGGACGATTCGCGTCACGATCCCATGTTGAATGACGATATTATCAGGGCACTGAACATCGTATCTGAAGAAGAACTCGGTGAAATCAAACAAATCGCTCTGAGAGTGAACGAGGTACTTTCCAGATACCTTGGGAGTATCGGCATCGATCTCGTGGACTTCAAACTCGAATTCGGGAAAAAGGACGGGTCCCTGTACGTAGGGGACGAAATCAGCATGGATTCCATGCGGCTCTGGGATAAAAAGACAGGGGAATCCCTTGATAAGGATGTATACCGTTTCTCGAAGGGAGACGTCATAACACGGTACCGCGGTGCGGCCGCCCGGATTACTGGAGTACAATGAAACATGGCCTTCACCGTAACATTCCCCTGTCCTGGGGAGAGGATTTTCCACCCGAACGCGAACAAAATATCTTACCTGAACGCATCACGAAAATACCTTTCAGGAAAGTAACGTCCTGGGAAATGACACCGAACCCCGGGAGAGGATTGATTAGATGTCCGGTCCCGGGACGGGAAAAAGATCTTCGGATCGATGATTCAATATATTGAAGAACACACATTTACGAAAGGAACAGGCATTATTGTATATAATTTCATGATTATCCAAAAACCCAAATAATAGTAACAGATAACGCAGATACCATATCCAGGGGATGAACGGGACAATGGCATATACCGACGAAGAAAAAGAGATACTTGAATCAGTGACAGAATACGCAAAAAAACATGGCTACCTGTTAAATCCCGATGATAAAAAACTTGAAAATGTCATAAAAGGCCTTGCAAGGAATATGAAGAAGTTCGGAAAGCAATACTGCCCGTGCAGGATACGCTCCGGAGATACTGAGAAAGACAAGCAGATCGTCTGCCCGTGCATACATCATGGAAAAGAAATTGAAGAGGAAGGGAGTTGCCACTGTAATCTCTATTTCAAGAAAGAGTGATTTTTTTTTGAGAGAGATGCACGGCCGGGTTCTGCATGTCAGTCCAGGGACTACCCGGGCATCCGGTGGGAATGCCATTCCCCGGCGGGGGCAAGGTAGAATTTATCGACGGGGCCTATTACTGCCCGGTACGAATGAAGGCAAATGATGTCGATGCAGCCCTCTGTCCCTTCTGTCCTGCCCTCAAGACACCAGGGTTCGCAACAGTGCCGCGACGTTCGCATCCGGTCCGCTATTATTAAATATCCATAATCCCCCGTAGGGGTATGAAATCGAATTTCTTACCCCTGCTCATCATTGGTATCATGCTTATTGCCGTCCAGTCCTGTGTCGTTACAGCTGATCCTGCCATGGCAGATCTGAATGCCTCTTTTGTCCAGAACCCTCATCCGTTCGGCGATGCCGGGTGGATAAGGCTGCTGACAGGAACGACCGGACCTGGAGATGTCTATTCTGAACATGTAGGGGCATCCCGTTCTCCCGGCATCAATGCCACTGATAGTCCCCTCATCGACCAGTTACTCGCTGGAAACCAGGAATTCAAAAACAATGATTTCGACAAGAATCCCACCCTGTACCAGGACCTTGCAATGGCCCAGAACCCGGGTATCCTTTGGATCGGCTGTTCTGATTCACGATCCGACCCCGAACGGATCACCAATGCACCTCCCGGTGAATTGTTCGTGACCCGTGATATCGGCAATATTGTACCAAACCACGATTGGAATATGGCTTCGGTCGTCGAATATTCCATCAACTACCTCGGGGTAAAAGAGATTGTTATCTGTGGCCATTCCGATTGCGGAGCGATGAAGGCGCTGGATAAGAATATCTCTGATCCTTATATCCCCCTCTGGCTCAATGATGCCCGCGAGGCACAGGTACGTATCGATATTCAAAGGCACTACGCGGACACCCCTGATGAGCAGAAGGAACGATCCCACCAGATCGAGCTTGAAAATGTCAGGCTGCAGATTGAGCACCTGTTGACATACCCATCAGTTCGTCAGGCGGTCGCCGAGGGGAGGATCCAGGTCCATGGTCTTTACTACGACCTTGCAACAGGCACCCTTTCAAGGGTGACCTGATCCTGCATCCGATGTATAGAATTTCCGCTAGAAGACAGGGAGCAGATTTCGAATCCACATCTCCCTGTCTCTATTGCATTTCCAGGCACCAGGCTTGGAAACCGGCACCTGAGATGTGCCTCAATCATTATCAGGTTGGATCGGGGATGGAATGACATATTCTTCTCTCATAATTAGAGTTTTTTAAAGAGAGACTTCCGTTCCGAAGGAACTTTACCCGCAGGGGATATACTGTTACCAAAAGGGGGCCTGAAATCCTGCACCACCCTTGTTTTCCATCATCTCAGGCTCGTCACAATAACGTGATATATCGCATAAAATCCTACGATCGTCGCAGCACTGTACCCAAGTACGGCAAGGACCCAGACGAAGTCGGGGAGCTTCAGGTTCGATGACAGCAGGACGAGTGACGATCCGACGACAACTGCCGCCGTTACGAGACCGATAAGGAGTTTATCACTCAGCCGATCAAGCGATATCTGGAGTTTCCGGATATCGTTCTCGACGATATTGACCTTCACCGTTCCTGTCGAAAGCCTCTTGAGCATCTGGTTGATATTCCTGGGCAGATCGAATAAACCGTCCGTCGCTTCAAGCAGCGAGCGTGTAGCCTCTTTTATCATGTGATCGGGGAGGTTCATCCTGTCGATGATATGCTCGAGGAATGGGTGCACTTCTTTTTCGAACCGGAACTGCGGGTCGAGTTTAATCCCGATATCGAGGATCATGACGATGACCTTGAGCATCAGCATGAGACTTGTCGGAACCCGCAACTGGTATCGCCGCAGCACTTCGGTCAGATCGTTGACGACGACGGAGAAATCATTCTCCCCGAGGGAAAATCCCTGGGAATCAAGTAATGCAGTGTAAAGCTCGTCCTTTATCGCTTCTCGGTCCTCTTCCCTGATAACGACACCGAGTCCTTCAAAGGCATTGAGGAGCATCCCGACATCCATATGGATGATGCCGTGCAGGAGCCTGACAAACAGGAACCTCTTTTCAGGCCGTAATACTCCGACTACCCCGAAGTCCAGGAATACGAGGTCCCCGTCCGGCGTGACGAAAAGATTTCCCGGGTGAGGATCACCGTGGAAGAAACCATCCTCGAATATCTGTTTTAAATACGCGTCAAACCCGGTCTTCGCGATCTTTTTCTGGTTGATCCCCATCTGCCGCAGTTCGGTGAGATTCGTGACCTTGGTACCGTCAATAAATTCCATGACAAGGAGGTGCCTGCTGCTGTATTCCCAGAAAATTTTCGGAAACCTGACTCCCGCGACACCTTCAAAGTTTTTCCGCAGGCGATCGGCATTCCTCCCGTCTTTGATAAAGTCGAGTTCTTTTTCAATCTGTCCCGCAAAATCAGCAACCATTCCGGTAGGGTTGTAAATCCTTGATTCAGGCATCGCCCATTCGAGCCGTGCGGCCAGGGACTTCAGAATGGCAATATCAGTCTCAATAATATCCTCGATACCGGGACGCTGGATCTTCAGGGCCACCTTGGTACCGTCTTTGAGCCAGGCCCGGTGGACCTGTGCGATGGACGCCGATGCAACGGGTTCTTCTTCGATCTTCTCGAATGCCTCCTCAAATTCAGGGCACGACTCGGCTATCACAAAAAGGATTTGGGTGAAGGGAAGGGGGTTTGTATGGTCCTGGAGTTTTTCAAGCTCCTCAATCAGAGGCGGGGGAAGTAATTCGGCCCTGGTACTCATAATCTGGCCGAACTTAACGAACGTCGGCCCCAGTTCCTCGATTGCAAGACGTATACGGACGTAAACTGATTGTTTTTCCTCGGCAGACGGCGCCCTCAGCCTGAAACGGCGCACACCGGGAAAAAGGCTTTCAGCAACAACACCGAACCCATATTTGACGAGCACATCCGCAATCTGGCCGTATCGCCTGAATCGTGTGACCATGTCCGTTCCCCTGGAATTAAATAATCCCGCTTCGGCCTTACAAATTTACCGGTGGCTGAAATACGCAGTTATTACACCGTCGGCAACCCCGTCGATCCTCGCAAACCCTATCCTCTCGAACTGGATGACCCGGCCGGTCATTCCCCCGACGGCAGGTTCGCAGAAACCGTATGTATCCCCCTCAGGTGTATGAAGAGTACACGCTGCCGATCCGCCGGCAGGGAGCCACTGGATAATTGGGGCTTTATTCGATCGTGCTTCTGCAAGCGATTCCCCGGCAAATTCAAGTTCCGGCATTCCGTTATTCCACGTAATGCTGACATTGAACAGGTCTTTTAACCGTAGCAGCGCTGTCCCCGGTTTTAACTCTCCGCCCGGAATATTGACATCATCTTCGAATTTCAATATCCGGTAACCTCTTGATTCGTTCCCGGGATGGAGCAACGCATGGGCCTCCTTCGGGGTTGCGCCCGCTATTGAGACCTTTATCGGGTCGGGCACGAAGAAAAACCTGTCTGCGACAGGGTCTACAATATCGCGGTTCCTGGCAAAGAGATTGTCCCATGAAAATGAGATGTCGGTCTCCCCAATCCCGATGTCGAGCACCGCCTGCCTGACCGCTTCCGGCTGTATTCCCCGGCGGGCGAGGGCCCGGAGTGTCCCGAGCCTGATGTCGTCCCATCCGGTATATAGCCCGGAGTTGATCCCGGCCCTCATCTGCGAAGTTGAGAGGACGACACCTTCGATTCCCATCCTTCCATAATGGCGGTACACCGGGATTTCCCAGCCGAAATAATCGAAAATATACTTCTGACGCCTGGTATTTGCAATATGGTCCTTTCCCCTGATGACATGGGTGACCCCCATGAAGTGGTCGTCAACCGCGACGGTAAAGTTCATCAGTGGATAGACCCGGGTATCGATCCTTGGATGAGGAGGGTTATTCAGGATCCGGAAGGCCGGGAAATCGCGCATTGCGGGGTCGGGGTGGTCGAGGGTTGTCCGGACCCGTACTGAGGCTTCTCCCTCGTAATATCCTCCCCCGAGCATTGTTTCCCAGTTTGTCAGGTTTTCCTCGATAGAATGCCCCCGGCAAGGGCAGGCTTTTCCCACCATTTTCATATCGCGAAACAGGGTGTTATCACAGGTACATACGTACGCCCCCCCGATCCCGATCAATTGTCTCCCGGTTTCATAATACAGGTCGAACCGGTCGCTCTGGTACATGGTATCGGTAATCCCAAGCCCCATCCATTCGATATCTTCCGGTACCATCCGGTACGCATCAGGGTCTACCCTTTTCGGATCGGTATCTTCGATCCTGAGGATATATCTCCCGCCATACCTGCTGACATATGCATCATTCAGGACAGCTGCCCGGGCATGCCCGAGATGGAGGGGTCCGCTGGGATTGGGGGCGAACCTCATCACCACCCCATTTTCGGCAGATTCGAGAGGGGGTAACGAATGCACGTGCTGCTTAGGAGCATTCATCTCTTCGATAAGGCCGGGGGAAAGTTCCTCGAGTTTCGCCCTCCTTTCATCAGGGGCCAGGGCTTCTACTTCCGAAAGAACGTCCTTTGCAAGAGCGGCAATTTCCCTTGCCCGTGATTTCAGCTCGGGATATTTTCCCATGACCATACCGATAACGGTGACGTTCTTGGGAATATTATTGTATTTGACCGCATTCTGGAGGGCAAAAATGTAAAGGGCATTTTTCGGATCGATATCCATTTCAATGGCCTCTGGTCACGAAATAGTCCCCTAGCTCGTTGAGGAGCTGTTTCTCTTGTGAATCGGGAAGTATCGAAATGATCTGTTTTCCTTTGCTGACGAGTTCCCGTGCCGTTTCTTTCACGTCGCCTATGACACCGGCGCCATTGAGAAGCGTTATGACCTCTTCAATCTCGCGGTCGGTCAAGTCCCGCCGGTATGGCGAAAGATCCAGCCCTTTCTCCCTTGCCTTGATCGTGATCAGGGTCTGCTTTCCTTCACGGATATCGGATGCCCGGTCCTTCCCGCTCTTTTTTGCACTCGCCATGATATCGATTACATCGTCCTGTATCTGGAATGCCATTCCTGTATAAAGACCATATAAGTACAATGCATGAGTCCTTACCGCGTGGCCGCCTGCAAGAATGCTCCCGATGCCTGCAGCCGCCGCATACAGGGCACCGGTTTTTTTCGAGACCATCTCGAGGTATTCCCCTTCATTGACATCGTTACGGTTTTCAAAGGACATGTCCATGTGCTGTCCCCTGCAGATATCAACACAGGCCTCTGCGAGCATGGAGACTGCCCGGACTTTTGACTGGTCAGGGGCAAGGGATTTGCAGATAAAATCGAAAGAACGGGCATAAAGAACATCACCGGCGAGGATCGCGGTCGGCTCGTCCCATTTGGTATGCACGGTCGGTACTCCGCGGCGGAATGCGTCACCGTCCATGATATCATCGTGTATCAGGGTGAAACAATGCGTCAGTTCCAGTGCGAGTGCCGCCGGCATCACTTCATCGGAACTACCTTTCCTGACCGCATCTGCTGCAAGCATTACAACCGCAGGCCGCAGCCGTTTTCCACCGGCCATGAGGATGTGTGCGCTGGCTTTCCCGAGCTCCTCAAATTCGCTTCCAAAGTACCGGTCGATCATAGTATCGATCTGCTTTGCCGTGACATCCAGATACTGTTTCAAATCCATAATATTCTTCCAGACCGCTTCAGGTCAGCTTCAGACGGTGCCCGTTCGACATTATATGGACATCGTTATGGAGCGTATAGCCGATTTCGCTCGCAAATTCTGCATATGCCGACGTCATCCTGATATTCCCGTGTGCAGGGATGATATGCCGGGGATTCAGGAGGTGGACAAATTCATAGTGGTCTTCCCTGTAGGCGTGACCGCTTACATGGAGGTCTTCAAATATTCTTGCACCGCTCATCCCCAGATGGGCCTCGATCATATAGCGCTGCCCCCTGTTCATGGGGTTTGGAATGACCTTGGCAGAGAATATTACCTTATCGCCTTTTTCAACTTTATAGGGTGTATCGCCGAGAACCACCCGGGTCAGGATCGATCCCGGTTCTCCCTGGTGACCGGTGACGATGGGGAGGAATTTTTCCTTTCCCGCCTTCATCATGCGCCTCATTGTCCGGTCAACGGTACGGCGGTTTCCGAACATGCTCATCGTTTCAGGGAACGCCACGAGTTTCATCTGCTCGGCTGTCGAAGAATATCGTTCCATCGAACGTCCGAGAAGAATCGGTTTTCTCCCGATTTCATGGGCACATTCTGCAATAGTCTTCACGCGGGCAATATGGGAGGAAAACGTGGATACCAGTATGGCATTTTTGTCATCTTCGTAACTCGTGATAGTATCTCTCACAAGGTCGCGTGCTATCCTTTCACTGGGCGCTCTTCCCCGAAGGTCCACATAGGTACTTTCTACAATCAGAGCGGCGACTCCTTCTTTTCCGATCTGGGCAAGTCTTCCGAAATCCGGAGGTTCGCCGATAACCGGGGTCCTGTCGAGCTTGAAATCACAGGCATATACAACGGCTCCGTTTGGCGTGTGGAGGACAGGGGTAACCGTTTCTATAATACTATGTTGCATCCTCACGAATTCGAGGACAAGGTTCTGGGAAAGCGTATACTTCTGCCCTGCTTTCAGTGCAAACAACTTGTTATTTACCCCGAATTTTTGTTCTCCTGCGATCTGCTGCCGTATCAGCTCGGTGGTATAGGGTGTGCTGATGATAGGCGCATTATACCGGTGGGCAAGTTTCGGGATCGCCCCGATATGGTCAAGATGCCCGTGGGAACAGACAATTGCCTTGACGCTTCCCTCCACGGTATTCATCATCGTATCGTCGGGTATCGCCTTCATCTGGATCAGGTCCAGAGAATGCATATTTTCCACCTCTGCATCCTCGTGGATCATGACCTGGTCAAGGCGGAGACCCATATCGAAGATAACGATTTCCTTTCCGCAGCGGACGGCGGTCATATTTCTCCCGACCTCATCGTATCCGCCTACGGCGATAATTTCAATATCCATTGTATTCCTCACGTATACTTTTTATCATTTCCCGGGTAATTCCCGTGATCATCGCATGTTTTGATTTCAGTCCGGCGATGGTGCCTGACCCGGTAAGGAACATGGCGACCTTCAGCTGGTTTCCGATAGTATCTATCGCATTGAATAACGATTCTTCTCCTTCTATTGCCGGCTTTAAGAGTGGCAATGCCATTCCGGAAAGTTCTGCCCCGAGTGTCACCGACTTGGCGATATCCATGCCACTTCTCAGGCCCCCGGTGGCTATTACAGGTCCTCCTGTCCTTGCGACCTCGCAGAGACTTACGACAGTCGGTATGCCCCAGTCAATAAACTCCCGGCCAAGGCTGATCAATCGTTTATCATCAGCACTCGGGCTTTTATCCGCCCTGATACTTTCGATGGCAGCCCAGGACGTCCCACCCCAGCCGCCAATATCAATTGCTTTTGCTCCTGCTCCAAATACTGCCTGGGCAGTTTGTGCGGATATTCCACTCCCAGTTTCTTTTATGATTACCGGGTACTTAAAGTCTTCACATAGATTCCTTACCGCGGCCAGGCATCCCGTTGCATCATGATCGCCTTCCGGCTGGATCGCTTCCTGGAGAAAATTCAGGTGAATTGCAATGGCATCGGCATCGATCATGGCAACTGCCCGTTCGGCCCATTCGACACCATGTTCACGGAGCTGGACAATCCCGAGGTTTGCGACGATAAACGCGTCCGGGGCCTCCTCGCGGACGATCGAAAATGTACTTTCAAGATCGGGACTCTCGATGGCGGCCCGCTGGGAACCAACGCCCATACCTATCCCGAAATATTGTGCAGCTTTTGCCAGCCGTGCATTGACTATCTTCGTATCGCAGTGACCACCGGTCATCGCGGAGATAAAGAGGGGGGACATGAACCGGAACCCGAGGAAACGTGTCCCCGTGTCAATCCTATCCAGGTCACATTCAGGGAGGGCGTTATGGATCAGCCGGACATCCTCAAAACCGGTGAAACCCCGTTCAATCGATTCTTCGAGGCAGATCCGCATGTGATCGAGTTTTCTCGAAGATGTATGCCCTGCTTGTTTTTCTGACATGTCAGTACCCCTTTACCCGGGTTCCTCCATGAGGCCTGCCGTCAAGAAAATCTCCGATCCTCGATGCATGGAAAATATCGGACGATATCCCCCGTTCCGCCAGAAGAAGAAGCTCGCTTACTTTTCCTGACATACCCCCGGTCACGTCCGTGTGAACCGATGCACCTATTTTCAGCGTTTTTTGGGTTTCCGGCGTGATCTCAGGAATTACTTCCCCGTCGCAGAGCACCCCGGGGACATCGGTAGCGACGCCGATACGTGTCATTCCCAGGTTTTCCGCAAGGATGTTCACCAGCTGATCTCCGGAAATGATGCAGGCCCCCCTTGTCCGGTCCATGACAACATCTCCATGGAGGACCGGGATGATTCCGAGACTGATCATTCTATCGATCTGCGGGAATTCACCCGACAATAATCGCCCGTTATCCGCAAATCCGGCAGACAGAAGATGAATTCCGACCGCTTCCGCCCCGTCTTCCCTGAGGGCCCGGACGAACCCGGAATTGAGGCGCGCGACGGCCTGGTGGGTCTCAAATATACCAGCCCGGTTCGCCTCCGATACCCCGCCCGACAGACGGTACCTGCTGGCTTCCGGGTGACCGCAGGACCCTGCACCATGCACGAGGAGGAGGGATAAATCATGCCGGGATGCTATTACATGCGATATCCGCTCGATTTCATCATACCTGATGAGACCCTGGACGGATTTGTCGGTGATGACACTCCCCCCAATCTTTAAAAGCACCCTTTCAGACATCTTTCTCCTTCCTTACCCCGTCAGTATCGATACTCGTAATGAATGCCCTGGAATCGCAGGCTTCGATGGACCCTGCGACCCGGCTTTTCAGATGTTTCGGACAGATTGCCACGATACATCCTCCGCCCCCGGCCCCCGTTAGTTTTGCCCCGTACGCGCCGGCTTCACGTGCTGCGAGCACAAGGCGGGAGAGAGCCGGGTGACCTACTCCGAGTGCATCGAGCAGCGAATGGTTCATGTTCATGAGTTCCCCAAGTTCAACAGGGTCATTCATGTGGTGCATGGCCTGGATTGTCAGACCACCGATGGCATCTATAACCGGGTTATAGATCTCGGGGTTTACCCTTTTTCGTTCAGATACCAGCTCGACCATCTTTGCGGTGCTGTGGGAAACCATGGAATTGCCAATCACGAGCTGGAATCCTTCCGGGGGAAGCCTTCTCCTGGAAGCCCCGAGGATAAAGACAAGCCCGCCATATGTCGACACCGTCGTATCGGTCGGGCTTGCCCTTCCCTTCTGGACTTTTTTTTCGATACCATATGCGATGTCAGCAATTTCCTCCCGGGTATGGTGCAATTCAAATTCATCGTTGATGGCTGATAACGTTGCAACCGTAACTGCAGCCGACGATCCGAGACCCGATGAACTGGGAAGCTGGGAATTGATATACACGCTTCCTTTCACACCAAGCTGCTCGAAACAATTGTCTATGTAGGGGGATTTTGCAGGATGGGCCGAACGGCTTTTCCTGACCGTGACAAACACCCGGGGCCTGATCGCCATGGCAATTGCAGGTTTGCCATATACTACGGCATGTTCGCCGAAAAGGAACACCTTCCCGGGAGCGCTCCAGGTAACCACCTATATCACCGCAATGGCAGCGTAACCCACGACCTCTGAATCGTCACCGGTGATATCACCGCTGGTTGCATACTGCAGAAGCTCTGCTTTTTTCCCCCCCATTTCACGGCACACGAGTTCCATGGCTGAAATAGGGCCATAGCCACATGCTGTGATCCCACGTTCTCCGATCCTCCGGTAAAATTCGGGAATATCAAACCTGCCAAGTGCCTCTATTGCATAGAGGTCGTTATTACGGGCGATATCGGCCCGGACATAATGCGAGAAATCACTCGATGCGACGATCCTTGTGTTCCGGCCGGTTCTCCGGATAGCACTTCCAATCTCCTGGGAAAGAAGTGCGGCATTCCTGTAGTCCTGCCTGCCCACCATGATCGGTGCAATTCTTGCTCTCGGAAAGCGGTATTTGATAAACGGGACCTGTACCTCGAGTGAATGCTCATCGCGATGCGAAACCTCGTCCACCTCGATATTTAGTGCATTGACCAGTTCGGTATCGTTATCCACGATGCCAAGCGGCGTTTCCCAGGGCACGGCTGAAACACATGTCTCAAAACCACGGTGACTCGGCCCGATAACGATAAACGTCCCGGTAAAGTTCCGGTCAACCGAAGCGTACGCCCGGGCGGCAACGGCCCCCGAGTAGACGTATCCTGCATGGGGTGCAACAATTCCGATCGCATCGAGGGACGGGCCGGCATTCCTGAAAAATGTCGCCATCAGCTGTTCGAGGTGGTCCGGATCCCTCGGGTAGAACATCCCCGAGACTGCAGACGGACGGATCTTCATCGGTAAACCTCTTAGCTGGAGGGTATATTTAGAACTCTGTCTCGAAATCCTCGGGAGTCAGCGATGTGGCGATCCCGCGGAGATGGAGCATCTCCCGTGTCAGGAGATAATATATCATGCTGAGGGCTTTTCTTCCCTTATTATTGGTCGGAATGACAAGATCTACGAAACTTGTCATATTATTGGTATCGCACAGGGCAACAATGGGTATGCCGCTCTGTACCGCCTCCTTGACGACCTGGGCGTCGCCGATCGGGTCGGTAACTACCACCACTTCAGGTTCGATATAGTTATGGAGGTTCTGGTTGGTCAGCATTCCCGGGATAAACCTGCCGGTGACTGCAATACCACCGACAATATCTGCAAACTTTTTTGCAGGGTACTGCCCGTACTGGCGGGATGTGACGACAAGGATACGCGGTGGTTCGAACTGGTTTAAGAACTTTGCCGCAGTCTTGATCCGCTCGTCAGTCTCCCGGATATCGAGAATATACAGGCCGTCCCCGCGTACCCGGTAGATGAATTTTTTCATGTCCTTGCTCTTCTGCTGGGTCCCGATATGTATCCCTGCTGCAAGGTATTCTTCAACGGGAACCAGCGGTTCTTTTAACTCAATTTCCATTTCTGTTTCTGTCATTCCAATATCTCCTCAATTCGAATCAGTTCATTTAATTTTGCAATCCGCTCCCCGCCGACTACCCCTGTTTTTAAGAAAATGCAGGAGAAGGCGGTAGCAAGATGAGAAATAGTTGTATCGGTGGTCTCACCCGAACGATGACTCATTACAGTATCCATGCCGTTACTGTGTGCAAGCCTGATCGCTTCAAAGGTATCGGTCAGCGTTCCGATCTGGTTTGGCTTAATCAGGACGCAGTTGGCCGAACTATTGCTGATCCCATCGGCAATCCTGCCCGGGTTAGTAACAAACAGGTCATCGCCGCAGACCAGGCACCGGTCACCGATCTGCTCTGTAAGGGTCGCAAACCCCGTAAAGTCCTCCTCATGAAGGGGGTCTTCCACATACACGAGTTCGTACCGGTCCACGAGCTCGCTGATATAGGCAATCTGGTCGTCTGAGGTCCGGACATTTTCCCGGTAATGGTACCTGCTGTCGCCTTCCTGCCACAACCCGCTTGCGGCGACATCAATTCCCATCCCAATCCTTATCCCGGTCTCATCGGAGACCGCTCCTGTCGCTTCTTTCACGATATCGAATGCCATTTCATCTGAGATCGAGGGTGCCCACGCACCTTCATCTCCTTTTCCGCATGGCTGATCATGTTTCAGGAGCAGCTCCCGGACTTTACGATGGACTTTGGCATTGGTAAATACCGCCTCATATGCTCCGGACGCGCCCACAGGAACGACCAGGAATTCCTGGATCTCTGTGGCATTCGCTGCATGAGCACCTCCGCCGATCACGTTGCCAAGGGGCAGGGGTGTCGTCTGGACAAACGTGCCACCGAGATAGCTGAACAGCTCCATGCCAATCGACGATGCCGCTGCTTTCGCATTTGCAAGGGATAGGGCAACGGCAACATTCGCACCGATCATGGCAAAATCAGGGGTGCCATCGATCTCCCTGAGCAGGTAATCGATAGTTATCTGTTCACGGGAGTCCTCACCGATCAGTTTCGGTATCACGTTGTCCCTGGCAAATAATACCGCTTCCTCCGGGGGCTTCACCTTCGCCTCGAACCGGCCGGTACTTGCCCCGCCCGGAGCCGCAGATCTTCCAAACCCGCTGTCGGTAAATACTTCTGCCTCGACGGTAGGGTTGCCCCGGCTGTCGAGTATTGTCCGTAACCGGATTTCCTGGATAATCGACATTCCTACTTCCTCTTTACGGTGATGGGGATGATGTTATGCTGGAATTCCTCGATAGCGATCTCGAGCGGGTCTGTTTTTGCAGTATTGATCAGAAGCGGAGCACCCATCGATATTTGGAGGGCCCGGGCTCCAATGATCCGGGCTCTTTCATACCGGGTATACGATTGCATCTTCTATCCTCAAAATGTTTAAATAACGATAAATGGGGTCGCTGAGATTCGAACTCAGGTCACTGCATCCCGAACGCAATAGGATGGTCCAGGCTACCCTACGACCCCTCTTTTCTCACTGGTACGGATTAAGATCGTCTATAATCTCCTTATGTGTCAGCAGCATCCGCCGGCAGCAATAGCGGTCCATGCCGAGATCGTCGAGGATCTTTTTGGGATCCTCGCCTGCATCGCGGCGTCGCTTAAACTCTTCATATGCTGGGGAAATAACTTTTCCACAGGTGAAACATCGGACAGGTATCATATCAGTTCGATCTCTTCATTCTCTTTTTGCCATTCAACGATACGATTTCTGGAACTTCTTTCGTGCTCCACGGCCATGCGGCTTCTTTGACTCTTTCTGCCGGGAATCATTGACAAGCAGGGTCCTGTCATAGGCGAGGTACGCATCCTTTATCTGGGGATCGTTCGACCACTTGAGAATACTCCGTGCCAGTGCAGTTCTGATCGCCTCAGCCTGGCCCATCATACCCCCACCCTGCACATCGATTGCCACGTCAACCCCGTCAATGGCACGAGGAACGAGGAGCAAAGGTTCGGATATTTTCATCCTTACGAGCTCGGTTCCGTAGATCTCGAGCGGGACTGAATTAATCCTGACCCTGCCCTTTCCGGTTTTCATTGTCGCCCGGGCAATTGCTGTTTTCCTTTTACCGCTTGTATTAATAATTTTAACCATTGGTTCCACCTCTAGTATTTCGCTCCGAGGAACGTGCTCACAGCCCCGAGCGTGACGAACTGGGCATTGTTTAAGCGGTCCATATGGGCTTCTTCAAGAATTTCCATCTCCTGCCCCCGGAATTCCTGCGGGACACCCACATACGTCTTGATCCTTCGGAATGCCTCCACGCCGCGCTCTCTCTTGTACGGCAGCATCCCGCGTATCGTCCGTTTCATGATATGATCGGGTCTTCTCGGGAAGTAAGGACCTCCTTCCCTTGATCCGCGGGATCGTTTATGATTGTAATTATGGAGGACACGTGCTCTGCTCCCCGAAATGATTACGTTCTCTACATTGACTATGGCAACCGTCTCGCCGTTCAGGGCACGGCGGGCCACGAGGCTTGCGAGCCTGCCAAGGAGCAGTCCGTCACCGTTAATGATTGTAACCATGTGTTTCACCTCAGAATCCGTATGTGGCTCCCTTTCGGGTGTTCCTTAACAAGCTCCTCGATGCTCATGCACTGCCCTTTCGCGCCGTTGATCTTATCCGCAGCCGTTTGTGAAAAATTCAGGGCCGCTACCTTTACCGATGTCTCGATCATGCCACCGCCAAGTACCTTGCCGGGGACCAGGATGATCTCACCGTCGTTTGCATAGCGGTTAATCTTGCTCAGGTTAACCTCTGCATACCTGCAGCTGGATGCTTCAATTTTTGTGGCGATATCCCGCCAGAGGCTCACCCCGTTCTCACGTGAAGTAGTCTTCAGCAGTGATATGAGGTTAACCAGGCGCGGATTGGATTTAATCCTGCTTTTCATCTCCTGTTCCTCCCGATATTTCATTTATTTTCTCAATCATTTCCTGGGAACGGGTCCTGATATAGGTGAGGCCCTGTACTATAACCTCCCTGACCTTCAGGGAGCCATCACCTTCAACAACGAAAATGAAGCTGTCTTTTTCGAAGGTAACCTTAATCGCCGGTTCATCACCAATTCCGGTCCCAAGACATGCACGTTCGCAAAGACCGCAGAGTGAGCATTCTTCAAGACGCCCCTCGATTATCCTGACTTTCCCCGCTTCGGTTTCCAGGACCGTTCTTGGGCACTCATCGACACACTGTCCGCACCCGTCACATGAATTCCCGATCGTGATCAGGGGATAGTTTTTGTAACCGCAAGCCGACACCGGCTGCCACTTGGCATGCTCCCTTCCGGTCGAGAGGACGGCATGTGCCTCAACGACTACTTTCTGGTCCTTCGTAAGTTTGACAATCGGAATGGTGTCGTAGGCAGGTGTCGTGGACGGGTCCTGGGGGATCAGATCCCTTGAATAGACCATCCCCGGTCCCTCCACGCTCATGGTGAACGTGGCGGTACAGGCCGCACAACCTTCGCCATTGCAGGAACAGTCCCCCTTTCTCACATACGCCGACGAGTCGGTCCTTATCGGGATGAGACCCAGGCGGTGCGCCAGCATCTCGTCGAAGAGGGCGCTCGTATTGTCATATATGCGCACGTCTTCGATAGCCAGGGTGGGAACTTCCCCGATCATCGCCCTTCGCAGGGTGTTTGCAAATGATGGCGTTACAGGCCCGATATGGAACCGGCAGGAATTGTCGTCGAGTTTCGTGAACGTGATCTCCATCAGACTCTCCGTCCGCGCCTGCCACCCTTTGCCCGGATAGAATCGTGGGGAATAGGGGTAACGTCTTCTATCCTTCCAATCCGCATACCTGCCCTTGCAAGCGCACGGATCGCCGCCTGTGCTCCCGGACCGGGGCTTCTCTGTTTCCCGCGACCTGGTGCCCTGACCTTGACATGGACACCCGTGATCCCCTTTTCCCGTGCGACCTGGGCTACATTGGCGGCCATCTGCATGGCCGCATAGGGCGAGCTCTCATTTCTGTCCTGCTTGACGACCATCCCGCCGCTGCTCTTGGTGACAGTTTCCGCACCGGAGAGGTCGGTTACCGTGATAATAGTATTATTAAAGGATGCAAAAATGTGAGCTACACCCCATTTTTCCTTCTCGGCCATTCTTACGCCCTCCCTGTCTTCGCAATCCTTGCCCGTTCAGCATGGTCCGAAAGGGTAAGCGGGGATTTCCCGTAGTATGAGATCTGAGTCTCCTCAACCCGGTTTACACGGTATCCCGGAATGGTTACCCGCTTACCATTGATTGCAATATGCCCGTGAGTGATAAACTGGCGTGCCTGCTTGGGTGAACGTGCCAGCCCCTGACGGTAAACAACAGTCTGGAGGCGCCGTTCGAGCTGGGCCGGGATCTTCAGCGAGAGGACATTATCGATATCCGCATCCGGTCCGAGAAGCCCGACCCTCTGCATATGGTCGATCAGGATCGACTTCTTCTCGTTGAATACCTCTTCCGAAGTACCTGATGACATCAGGGAAAGGAGGTCACGCGCAGCCCTTCTGTACCTGCGCAGATATTCCTGGGCCTTCCACACCTCACGCTTGTTCCGGAGCCCGTATTCGATCACGAGCTTGGTCTCTTCCTGAATCCTTGTCTTTTCAAACGGCCGTTTCGGGGTCTGGTACTGTTTATGGTTCTTTCCGGGATATCCCATGTATTACACCTACTCCTTCTTCCTCTTAACACCGACCGTCGTACCGGTACGACCCGTGGACTTCGTGCGCTGGCCCCGAACCTTCTGACCAGTCTCGTGCCTGATACCCCGGTAGCAGCGGATCTTCCTCATGATGTTGATATCCTCATCAAGAGTTGTTGTCACGTCAGACCCGAGGAGATGCCGGCTTTCCCCTGTATAGACATCCTTGGGACGGTTTACCATCCAAACGGGGACCCGCTCGCCATAGTTTTCCGTAACGCTTCTGAGTCGGTCTACTTCCTCATCCTTGAGACGTCCCATGATATCATGGCCGTTTACACCGGCAAGTCTGGTAATCACCGAAGCGGTATGTCTCCCCACACCCTTGATACCCGTCAGTGCGACTTTGACCTGTTTCGTCCCATCAAGATCAGTGTTGCTGATCCGTACAAAGTATTTTATTTCTTCTTCCTGAGCCATCCAATCCCTCTTTACTGAGATTTGCTCTGAACGCTGAGGGAGGGATTTGAACCCTCGAGTCCCAGGGGGACACAGGTTTAGCAAACCTGCGCCATACCAGGCTTGGCTACCTCAACAGCGAATCTCGCATCTTTCGACACTCGCAGCCGACAGGCTGCTCCATGAATGGTGCTTCATAATATGGATCAGAACGGTTAATAACTCTTTGGGTATCTCATAATCGGTATTGATACCCGGCGATTCCGGTTGGGACCCCCCATGCCATTTCAGAGTATCCATTCAAAATACTGTTTCTGAAACGAAGTGGTATCAGCAGACCAAACCTCTGGGTCACATCCTAAAAACCTGGTTCTTCTGACAATGAGTTATTTTTTTACACGCTGTACATTGCCCGCGATAAGTGCAGCCGTCACGAGTGGCAGGGCAATCGTTGCATCGCAGAAGCACTGGACCCGGGGTGAATGAACGGCTTCCTTACCCCAGCTGATCGCCTCTTCAAATGTGCATCCTGAAAGGCCGCCCCAGTGAGGTGCATCGGTTGTATACTGTACCGCATAGGCGTGACCACCCTGGGTACCTCCGTACACGTCGGCAATGACCTGGGTCTGCTGAATGAAATTTTTCGGTACCCCCCCTCCGATATACACGACACCGGTTTTTCCGGAGCGTTCAACAATTCCTGCGATTTCGTCTACATCGGCAAGCTGGTCGATGTCAACAGAGGTACCATCGCGTCTGGCCATGAGAAGGCCGATACCGATCGATGAATCGCAGAGTGCCGGGATAAAT
Organism: Methanoregulaceae archaeon; assembly: GCA_035543455.1. GTDB lineage: Archaea > Halobacteriota > Methanomicrobia > Methanomicrobiales > Methanospirillaceae > CAIKOD01. The sequence continues at coordinate 16,925 of DATKKE010000021.1, read as the reverse complement.
ACCGGGACATCATTCTTCACTGCACTCGATAACACCGACCGTCCCTCCGGTTTTTGCTGGACCATCCGTTCCCCCCATTGCCTGATAAAAGCCCTGGAAGATCCTCTGAAAGGTTCAATTTCTTTTGCAAAATCACAAAACTGCCTGTCGATACTGCGGAACTGTTCTTCATAGGCAAATACGTCATAAATCCGGTCTATCCCTTCGGAGAAAAGATGCCCGTCATCGACGTGATGGTGACCGATATAATGCCGTATCCCCAGGTGTTCGCAGACATCGTGAAATATATTGGCGCCTGTTGAGACGAGGACATCAATATAACGACGTTCCACCAGTTCGATAATGCAGTTCTGCATTCCGGCAGGTATCATCGCCCCGGACAGGCCCATCAGTATCGTGCATTTCGGGTCCCTGATCATATCAGCCCAGACTGCCACCGATTCACCAAGTTTCCGTCCTTGGAACCCGGTATGACTCATACCTTCCAAAAGCCGGGATATATCTCCCACGGGGACTACAGGTTCAGTCGGTTTCATGGCCATCCGGTATACATTTTCTGCCAATTCCTCTTAATGCTTCCCAAATTTGGGAATAGTGGAGTGAAAAACCATAAATTCCTCGCGAAACGACCCGGTTCCGCATCATCCCGGAAAAAAGTTTTTTGAGGTGTGATTCGCCTTTTATAATGCTTTAATTAATGAATTTCTGGTAATCAGCCCCTTTAACGCTCCATTTTCAATGACAGGTACAGTGCTGATATTTTTCTGCACCATCAGGTCAACCGCATGTGAAATTTTCACGTCGCTGCCGACGGAGATCAGGGATGTGCTCATGATATCCCGTACGAGGAGGTTCCGGATCCGGTGGTCCTGGTGGCGATCTTCAACGACTTTACGGAATTTCCTCATCGCCTTGGCTACATCGGTTTCGGTCACGATGCCGATGACCTTGTCATTTTCAGTAACGATGAACCGGTGAATCCTGTCATCCATCATTCTTCTCCTCATATGCACAACCCGTTCCTCGATATCGATGGTCCATGCAGGTTCAAGCAGATCCTGCAGATTCCCATCCGGCTGGCAGACCTTGAGAAGGTTCTCTGCCGTCACCTGCCCGATAAGCCGGTGCTCGTTGTCGTAAACCACGACAAGCTTATAATGTTGGAGGAGGGGGACAAGCACATCGATATCCTGGTCCGGATACACGGTGGTAAAGTCCTCTTCCAGCGAGTTTGCGACATGTATCGAGGATGGTGAAAGAGAGGAATTTTTCTTGCTCCCGAGGCTTTCTGCAATTGTTCTTCGCGAGATGGTCCCGACTACCGTATTATTATTCACGACGATGAGAGGATCGACAGATTCGGTAAGCATTTTATCGAGTGCCTCCGTAATTGCAGCAGATTTCGCAATTGTAACGGGTTTGGCCATTACATCCCTGATAACTACATTTTCGCTCATTTTGCCACATCCTTTATGATATCATCTCTTTTAAGGATTCCTTTGATCTCATTTCCGTCCACAACAACAAGGGTACTGACATGCTCTTTGCGCATCGTTTCAACAGCCTCCCTCACGGGTGCGTCAGGCGTTATCGTCAGGACAGGCCCGGACATTACGTCTTCAGCTATCGCAGAAAGTGAAATGATATCCCGGTAATGTTTTCTTCCCGCTGATTCCTCCTTCCGGAGCATCATAATTTCTTTTTCGGGGACTCCGTTGCTTCGCCCCTCTGGATACCTGAAAAAGGCCAAGTTGCTTTCACTAATGATCCCTGCCAGGGAGCCGTCATTGTTCACGACCACGAGTTTGTCATTCCGTTCACACATCGTGTCAATCACATGGTCGAGCGAGTGATACCGGTTGATCTGGACCACGTCTTCCATAAGGTCCCGGACCTCTTCTTTCAGGTTTCCTGCAAGTGACGATTTCAGCAGGTCCGACTTAGTCACGATACCGGCGAGAGTCCCGTCCTCAAGAATCGGGATGCCGCTGATGGAGTGTTCGACCATCAGTCCGGCGAGCGTCCTGACCGGTGTGTCAGTTTCCGCATAGCAGGGACCGGGCGTCATCAGGATGGAAACCGGGACAAGGTCGACCGGTCTCCGTCTCCAGAGCGGTTCCGTCTGGCGGAGCCTGTACCCGATATCTTTTTTCGTCACGATACCTACCATCAGTGTTCCGTCGATCACCGGCAGCCTGGAGATTTTATGCCTGATCATCAGGTTCCTTGCATGTGCAACGGTTTCCGATAATGAAACGACGTATACCGGACTTGTCATGATATCCGACGCAATCATGTTAAGACCCCCCTTGCGAAGGTTTTCACCAGGTCAAATTCGGTCACAAGACCGATAAGCCGGGTATTTTCTATGACCGGGAGTGCCCCGACGCTCCGCTCCATCATGTCACGTGCGATTTCGTTGACGTTCCTGTCCGGTGTCGTGGTAAACAGGTTTCCGGACACCAGGTTCCTGACCGGCATGTTCATCAGCTCTTTTACATTTCCTGTTTCCATGCGGGAGAATATCTTCCGGTCTCCGAAATAGCGAAGAATATCCGACGTCGTAATTATTCCGAAGAGAATATCGTCACTTACCACAGGGAGCCGCCTGAACCGGTGTTTTGTCATGTCACGGGTAACTTCTCCGATCGTGGCATCCGGGTTCGTGACCCGGAGGGCAGTTGACATGACATCCTCGGCAGTCTCGTCGATATGTTCTCCGGCAAGTGCTTTCATGACATCCCTTTCGGTAACGATTCCTGTTACCCGGTCCCCCTCTCCGATAATGGGGAGGCCCCCGATCATTCGGGTCATGATGATATCCAGGGCATCGGCTATCCCTGCCGATTCCGGGAGGGTGGTCAGCTGAGTGGTCATGATCGTCCTGATACTCTCATTAACAGCGGCCAGCAGGTTACCCCCGTGCCTGACCCTGACGAGGTTGTATTTGTCCCCCCCGCCCAGGAAATTGATAATATCCCCCGATGTTACGATACCACGAAGCTTCCGGCTCCCCGGATCGATCACAGGTAGCCTCCGGAAACCACATTTTGTCATTGTTTCGACCGCCGATAAAATTCTCATTGTAGGCGGAACGGAAATGACATCCCGTGTTGCAATTGCCATAATTTCCCCTTCATGGGAGACAATATGCGATTTAAATTCAACCGGCCCCCTGTCGAGCGAGCCGGGTGTCCTCAGTGCTTTTTCTGTTTTCTTTATCGATCGATCATGCTGGCTCATATATTTACCAACCTTTTAGCTTTCAGTCCCATTTATCCCTTGATATTCAGATTCCAACGGTCACTGGAGCGATAAATACAGGCCCCTATGACATTGCAAGCCCTTTCAGAACATCATGGCGATCGAGTATTCCTCTGATCCTGCCCGAGTCCACCACCGGCACACGACCGATATCGTGCCGGACCATTAATGCTGCTGCGGCCTGGATTGGTTCATCAGGTGATACCGTAACCACATCCTTGGACATCAGCGTATCGACGGCGACCATTGTCCCGCTTTCAAGGGCTGCCCGGATCCTGCCGGCTTTGAGAATGTCCCTCCTTGATATGATCCCAACTATTTTATTCTTTTTTACCACGGGGAATGCCGTGAAACTGCTTTCAATGATGAGGCTGTGGATCTTCTGGACCGGGTCGTCAGGCGCACTGGTGACCACCTTCCTCGACATATAATCCGACACCGAACCATGGAGTTCATGTCGTGTGATGATGATTGGGAAGAGATCCGAGAGAAGTACCCCCCCTTTAATGTTCATCTGCCCGTCGACAACGCAGGCGCTATCGGTCCTGTATTTCTTTATCGCACGCACTGCTTCTTCGATAGGCGTATCACAGGTAACCGATGCGGCCTCCTTGAGATAACCTTCCACGGTAACATTGGATTTTGTTGCTGTTACACGGAGGACATCGGTCAGGTCTACATACCCGGCCAGTCTCTTTCTGTCATCGTAGACATATATCTCCCGGAAAACGTCGTCCCGCAACACCTGGCGGGCCTTTGTTACTGTATCGGATAGTTTGATTTGTGGTATGTCAACCATGAAGTCTGCGACGAGCTTCATCAGAGAAATTCCTCCTCCCGGCAGGATGTACAGAGCATGATGTTATCGATCCGTTTCAGTTCGTCTGACATCTTGCCGCACCTGTTACAGGTGCCGATGAAGGACTCGTCGATGCGGTTGATCTCGATAAGATCGGCCATAAGGTCGTTCATTTCAGTGGAAACCGTCAGGAGATCCCTGACAGTGATAATACCGATGACTTTCTTGTGCTCGTCAACAACGGGGAGCCTTCTTACCTTGTGCCTGATCATCATATGGGCAGCATCCCCCACCGTCTTGCCTGCTGACACCGTTATCAGCGGAGTGCTCATAATCTCGCTGACCAGCACGGTGCCGGGTCTCTTGTCTTTAGCCACGACCTTGCAGTTAATATCCTCCTCGGTGACAATGCCAATCGGCAGACTGTTCTGGAGAACAATGCAACTTCCCACTTCATCCCTGCACATCGACTTCGCTGCGCTTGCCACATTTGCCTCTATTCCGATAGTCGTCGGATTGGTCTGCATGATCTCAGTAAGCGGTACGCGGGTTTCGAAATGGATCTGGTCTTTCGCATTTTTCAAGAGTTCACCTCCATACGATACTACAGTTTACCATTACTGTAAGCCATCAATATAAAAGAATTGGTGCGCACAAAGCACGCCCGGGAGCATTTAAGGGCAAAAAATCCATTAAGAAAAATAATAACCAGAGAATTGCATATGATAATATGCTCTGCCAGTGATTTTACATAGGATTATTCCATGGCAGGAACAGACGTGACGGCACGGGGTGTCTGATGGATATATTTGTGCAGACTCGGAACAGCTTCTCAAGGTTTCTATCTGCTTTTTTTAAAAAAAAGCGCTCACGCATAGGGATATATGGGCCACCTAATGCGGGAAAAACAACTCTTGCCAACAGGATCGCCCGGGACTGGGCTGGTGATTCTGTCGGGGCAGTCAGTGAAATACCCCACGAAACACGAAGGGCATCGAGAAAACAGGATATCCGGATAACCGGGGCGAATGGCCATATGATTACCATCGATATTGTCGATACCCCCGGAGTAACCACGAAGATCGATTACAAGGAGTTCCTCGAGTACGGCCTGGATAAGGATGAGGCAATCACCCGGGCAAGGGAAGCGACGGAAGGTGTTGCAGAGGCAATGCACTGGCTCCGCGAGGACATCGACGGGGTCGTCTATATGCTTGACAGCACGGTAGACCCTTTTTTACAGGTAAATATCATGATGATCGGAATTATCGAGAGCAGGAACCTCCCGGTCATCATTGCTGCGAATAAAATAGATCTGCCCGATGCAGCACCCCAGAGGATACGGAGTGCCTTCCCCCAGCATCCTGTAGTGCCGGTCTCCTGTCTTGAAGGGAAAAATGTTGAAGAGCTCTACGAACAGATGGTGCATACGTTCCGGTGACGGCACATGACTTGCGAGGTTGAAGTATGATACAGGGTGTACAGATTGACCTGATTTCAGAGGACCGTCTTAATAATCTGACATCGATGGAAAAGATCCACCTGATCCTTGACAAAGTTCGCCAGGGAACAATTGTAATTCTTGAGAAGGGACTTGAACCCGAAGAGCAGAGTAAGCTCATCGAGATGACCATGAAGGAGATATTGCCCGATGATTTTAATGGCATTGAAATGGAGACTTATCCGGCGAAAGAAGATAATTCTTTTCTCTCGAGACTTATGGGAAAAGGAAGACACACGAGTTCGGCACGGCTGACCGTAATCGGTCCTGCAAACCAGATCAGGATGATTAAAAAGGATAAAGACCAGATCAGTGCCTGGATATCAACCCGGTGACCATGTAAATGCCCCATAAATGTATGCAGTGCGGGAGAGAATACAAAGACGCATCCCCGGCCATACTGAAGGGCTGTGAGAGTTGTGGCGGAAGAAAATTTCTTTTCGTCGGAGAGAAAGACAGGAATCGCGATGTTCTCCAGGAAAAGACTACTGTCACACTCGCAGAAGAGTCGTTCGCAAAAGTGCTCGAAGTCCCACCCGATCCCGTCGGAGAGAAAGATTATGGCAGCCGTCTCGAGAGTATCAGGATTATCGCACCGGGGACCTATGAACTGAATATCGAAAAACTTGCGGACAGCGATGAACGGGTAGTTTCAATCGGAACGGAAGGCAACTATATCGTGGATCTCCATTCTATGGCAAAACCTAAGAAAGAGAAGCTTAAGAAAAGAAAAAAAGATAAACATTGATATCCCCCTGTAACCTGGCTTCCTTTATTTTTAGAGAGAATTTATCCTGTTAAGGAGAGAAAACCCTGATACCCGATGAATCAACTTATATTGTCAACACTGTATCCTTTGCTCGCCAGGAGTTCTTTTACCCGGTCGCGATGATTTCCCTGCAGCTCGATGGAATTTCCTTTTACCGTTCCACCACAGGCAAGTTTGCCTTTCATGAATTTTGAAAGGTCTTCCAGATCAATGTCGGTCGGATCAAGTCCCTCGATCACGGTGACTTCTTTTCCATAACGCCTTTTATTCACCTTGACATTGATCCTTTGCTGTTCTTTTGCTACCTCCTCACAAATACATAGTTCTTTAGGTAGTCCACAGGTTGGACAAATCCCACCATTCATTACCTGTACTTTAAAGGTTTCGTTATTTATTTCTTGGCATGATAAACGGGGTATTTCCCGGATAATCCCCTGCGGACTTGTTATACCATGATTCCTTTTAAAGGACCTGCCACAGGGGTGATCAGGACATTTACCGGATCAATCGCAGACCCGGCAGGTACCCGTTCCTGCGAGGATTACCTGCCGCTCCTTGCTGTTATCCCGGTACACCGTGATTCCTTTGCACCCCGACTCCCTGGCGAAGGAAAAGATCCGGGAGACCTGGGCGGGCGTGGCGGACTCCGGCAGGTTGACGGTCTTTGACACGGCGTTATCGACATATTTCTGCACTTCCGCCTGCATCGTTACATGGTGCTCGGGCGAGATTTCGCAGGCTGTCCTGAGTATGTCCCGGATATGTTCGGGGACAGGCAGCCCCTGAACGCTTCCTGTACGCCGTACTTTTGCCATGATATCCGTTCCCGATCGTACTTCCGATAATATATCAATAACTATCCGTGGGGTTATCACGGTCTCCGTTCCCTGTATCGATCTCCTCATGGTGAGTGAAAAATACGGTTCGATCCCGCTGCTGGTATCGGCGATCAGGTGCAGCGATCCCGTGGGAGCTACGGTAGTAACCGTGGCGTTGCGCATATCCTCTTTGTAGATACTCATGTCAATGGCAGGAAACGATCCCTTATCCGCACCCAGTTCGTGCGAGGTCTGCCTTGCCTCCTCCTGGATTACTGACATAACCCTCCCGGCAAGCCTGATCGCATCGCCGGACGAATAAGGGATTCCGAGCCGGATCAATAATTCGGCAAGTCCCATCACGCCAAGCCCGATCTTTCTGGTCCTGAGGGTTGCCTCCCTGATCTCTCGGGTAGGAAAACAGGTAACATCGATTACTGAGTCCAGGAACTCCACTGAAAGCCTTGCCGTATTCCTCAGTCCTTCCTCGTTAATATCCCCCTTTCTTTCAAATGCAGAAAGATTGATGCTGCCCAGGTTACAGCTTTCAAAGGGAAGCAGCGGTTGTTCCCCGCATGGATTTGTCGCCTCAAGCTGCCCGAGACCCGGAACAGTGTTTTTTTCATTGATCCGGTCAAAAAAGAGCATCCCTGGATCTCCGGACCGCCACGCAGCATGCGCCACGGCTTCCCAGAGATTGGCCGGCATGATCGTCTCCTGGATTTCCTTGTTTCTCGGGTTCGTAAGCCCGTATTCTTTTCCCCGAGACAGGCAATCGAAAAACTTCCCTTCAAACCCCACGGAGAGGTTGAAGTTATCGAGACCTCCCTGTTGTTTGGCCCCGATAAAGGCCAGAATATCCGGGTGTGAACTGGCGAGTACACCCATATTCGCCCCTCTTCTTCTCCCCCCCTGCCTGAGGGCATTGGTGGCCTCGTCAAAAACATGGATAAACGGCAACGGTCCTCCCGCGACACCCGGTCGTCCACCGACCTGGTCGCCTGAAGGGCGCAGATCTGAAAAGGAAAATCCGGTGCCACCTCCGGTCTTGTGGATTTGTGCCATAACTGCCAAGGTCTGGAATATTCCTGCAATCGAATCTTCAACCGGCAAAACGAAGCAGGCGGCAAGCTGGCCACCGGGCAGACCGGCATTCATCAATGTAGGGGAATTCGGCAGGAATTCAAGATCTTTCATCATCCGGTAAAACCGGCTGCATTCCGGCGTTCCCACAGCCCGGGCCACCCGCCTGAATACATCGCCGGGCGCTTCACCCGGCAGGGTATACCTCCCCTGAAGAAGCATCCTGGCATTCTCACTAAGACTCATTTACCGATACAGAACATCCATGTTATTTAAAATTCACACATACATCTAAGCTGTTCAGATGTCAGTAATTGTCCTGGGTACTGCTTCCCATACCGGTAAAAGTACGATCGTTGCCGCCCTTTGCAGGGCCCTGGTAAACAGGGGCATAACGGTAGCGCCCTTTAAATCCCAGAATATGAGCCTTAACTCTTATGTGACTCCTGACGGCTGTGAAATCGGGATAGCCCAGGCGATGCAGGCATTCGCGGCAAAAATAATTCCCGGGGCCGACATGAACCCGATCCTCCTGAAGCCGAAGGGGGAAATGGTATCACAGGTCGTTCTCCTCGGGCATCCGTACAAGGATGTGGTCATTGCCGAATACTATAAAGAAACCGATCACCTGCTCATGGTGGCTCTTGCTGCTGCAGACCGGCTTTGCAGGCAGTATGGGAACATTGTTGTCGAGGGGGCGGGGGGAGCAGCCGAAATAAATCTCTATTCGCGCGACATCGCCAATATCAGGCTTTCAGAGGTACTCAATTTTCCCATTATCCTCGTTGCCGACATTGAACGGGGCGGAGTGTTCGCCTCGGTATACGGGACCCTTGAACTTTTACCCCCCAAAATCAGGAGCCTTGTCAGAGGTATCATCATCAACAAGTTCCGGGGCGATCCGGGGATTTTTTCTCCGGGTACCGAGATGATCGAACAGCTGACAGGGGTACCCGTTCTCGGTATACTGCCGTATTTCGACATACCCCTTCCAAGCGAGGATTCCCTCTCGCTCGGGGATAAAAAAACCGGCAACTATCCGGTCAGGATTGCCGTAATCAGGCTCCCGCATATATCGAATTTTACCGATTTCGAACTCCTCGAGCGGTACAGCTCGGTTACCTATGTGCCGCCCGGAGCGAATCTTTCCGGGTACGACTGCATCATCATTCCCGGAACAAAAAATACCATTGAGGACCTCGGGGAAATGCACCATCGTGGCACCGTGAATGAGATTATCCGTGCACGGGAATCCGGGGTCCCTGTTATCGGGATTTGCGGTGGATTCCAGATGCTTGGAAAGGAGATTCATGATTCGGGAGTTGAATCGAAAGAGGGCAGTTACCCAGGCCTGGGACTCCTGGACGGTGTGACGCGGTTTACCGGTTACGAAAAACATACTATCAGGGTCGTCCATCAGGCGAATCCGTATTCGCCGATATTATCCGGAATGGGAGCGGTTGAAGGATATGAAATCCACATGGGCACCACCGAACGGGGTCATGACCGGCCGGCGTTCGATGCCGAGGGTGCGGTATCCGACGACGGTATCGTAATCGGCACCTACATGCATGGCCTCCTTACCAACCCCGGGGCCGTTAATGCTCTCCTTTCGTTCCTTTATAACAAAAAAGGGGAGCATTTCACGCCGATAGACAAGAATGGTCACTACGATCACTATGACGAACTTGCAAACCTTTTCGAACAACATATCAACATGGACGAGGTGGTTCGCATATTTAAGGAAAATCCCGGTATCAGCATTTCAGAAAACCGACAGAAGGGACAGTGAAAAAAGACTTGTTTCCTCAGGAGGACTCATCCGCCTGCCCTGTCACTGGAACAGATATGCTGATATTCTGGCCTGAATACTGGCTTATATGCTCTTCGATCTGCTGGATTAGCTCGGGAATTTCCTGTGCGGTTGTATCTATTTTCTGACGCGAATCAATTATATTTCGTTCGTTCTCGTGATATTCTGATTTTTTCTGCTTATATCGCTTTTCAAGGGCTTCTTTCTCAAGGATAAACGTGTCATTCCCGATCTGTTCCCTGATATCCCTTATCCGGCGGTCGATTTCATCTGACTTCCGGTATAGTTCCTCCAGGCGGGAGGGAAGGACCGGGCTGTTCGTGAAAAATTCCTGTTCGTCCCTGTTTTTGAGCGTGATTTCTCCGGACGCCACCATATCGATTACCGGCGGGAGTACTCCAGATATCATTGGGAGAAGATCATTGGCGGCTGGCATTTCGTTTTTTGAAAGGGTTTCGGCAAGTACATGGATCTTTTTTCCGAGGAGATCGTTCCGGTCTTTATGGGCCACTTTCTCGGCCCTCCTCATCACATGGACTACCATTCCTGACAGGACGGCCATTTCAGCACCCAGCCTCTCACGGTCCCGCAGGACTTCCTGCTCATTCCACATCAGGTCGGTATAACGGAGGAAACGCGGATCATCGCCCGCGGCTTTAACCTTTATAGAGAGTTCCTCCTCCTCCTTTCCGAGTTGTGCAGATTCATCCAGGAGATCTGGCATCTTTTTCTCCAGATCGTCATGCTCACGTACCATCCTGATCAATGAATGATGAATGGTCCCGATTTTTTCGAGCGATGCATGTTTTAACCTTGATTCTGCAAAAACAGGGTTCATTGCATTGACTTCTTTTCCCAGCCGTGACACTTCGGCCTGTATCAGTTTCATCTCCTCGGGAAATACCCGGACAAGATAACGCCCTGGGCCCTGGGAGGATTTGATGCACCCTTTGAGACATTCAGCCACTGCGTGGTAAAATTCCTGCGTCTTCTCAGGAAAAGGCCGGGATAATGCGGACATCATGGATTTTTTGTAGAGGGGCAGGGAATTTTCAGCAACTTTCTCCAGTTTTGCAAACCCGGTCCCTTCATGATCGCCTGTGCCAAGTTCTGGGACCATCTCCTTCAGTGTAGAGATGGCCTGCATAACCGGTCCCCGCGAGCCGGATACCTTTATCTCCTCGTGTTCCCTGATTTTTTTCATTTCGGAATCCAGCCATCCGGGAATGTCGGAAATACTCATCTGTCTCGGTTGCTGCTCCTCTTTCAAGAACAGGTCCTTGAATTTTTTAAACATTCATACCACGTTCTGTCCTAATGAAAGACATCCTTTCCCCGGGTAAAATGTATACCGGCTCCGATCACCGGCATGGTCCCGGGCACGGGTCCTGCTTTAATCGTCCCCCGCTATCTCGCGGAGACGTCCGACTCCGTCTATCTCCCGGATCACCCTCACAACCCGGGCCGGAACAAGAGATTCCCAGGGTTCTCCCGCCAGCATCCTCCTTCGGATCTCAGTCCCGCTGTGCGTCGCTCGTTCATACATCGAAGGCGAGCTGACCGGAATTCCCGCTTCGCCGAACAGCCTTATGACGAGCGGGTTGCTGGAATACACGGTATCGAATGGCGGGGTCATGGCACGGACGTGGGCCACCCACAGGGCATTCCGCCTGATATCTTCGATAGGGATCACGTAAAAAGGGCAGCCCAGGCCGTCAAGAGCAGTTGTAATCATAAGAACCCGTTCGCCTGCGGTAAACGGATTTTCGAGTTCATGGCTTAGTTGGGCTGTGCCCACCCCGATCACTATTTCATCGGCTTCATCTGCGATGTGTTCAAGCACCGTCTGGTGTCCTGTATGATACGGCTGGAACCTTCCGATATAAAATGCCCTGCTCACGCTCTCACGACCATATTTGCGATCCTCGCAGCAAATGCACCGGCAGTGAACCCGGCATCGATATTGACAACGCCGATGACCGAGCACGACTGGAGCATACTTGCAAGGGCAGCCCTTCCCTGCCCCATATAACCGTACCCGCTGCTTACCGGCACCCCTATCACAGGCCTGTCCACAAGTCCCGCGACAACGGCAGGGAGCGTACCTTCGCGACCCGCGGCCACGACAAATACATGCGCATCAAGAAGATCCCTGATGGCAGGGAACAGGCGGTGTATTCCTGCAGCCCCGACATCGTAGGCGGTAAGAACCGTGCATCCCATCTCTTCCGCAATCACTCTCGCTTCTTCGGCAACGCCGATATCCGAAGTGCCGGCGGTAACAATACCTACAACTCCCCCGGTCTTTTGTGGTTCCCCGTCCTCATCACGAGCCAGCACCAGCATGTTCGCTGCTTCATGGAGGGAAGACCTGATACCCTTCAGGTCACAAAGTGCTCTGACCGCTCCCGCATGTTCCGGATGCAACCGCGATATTATACATCTGCCCCTGGATTCAACCTGCTTTTTTGCGATTTCAGCAAGATGGGCCGGTGCTTTCCCTTCAGCAAGGATCACTTCGGGAATACCGCATCTGACGGGCCGGCCGGTGTCGAGCCTAGCGATCTCACCGACCATATCGATTCTGAGCCCTTCTATTTCTTTAACCGCCTCTTCGAGAGAGATCTCTCCCTCATTGAGGTTGCTCAGGATCTCCCGTATCATGTGATTCGGTTGCATGGTTTGATAATAAAGATATGGTCTCGCGTATAATATACCTGCATCCATATGAGCTATCTGGTATATGTCGCATTATTCGGGGAAATTGCGGTAATTTTCCTCTGGTTGCGTGATATCCGGATATTCTATCTGACCGGACTGCCTGGTTACAGAAAAGCGGCATATGATGGGGTCCTTTATGGAGCTCTTGCAACATTCGGGTTGCTCATCGCACTAACGTACAGCGGTATTGAAGTTGTGGGAATAGGGATCATTATGGCTGCCCTGTTTCTCCAGGAGAGGAATAAAAAGGAGAAGATATGGAACAACGAAACTATGTGGGAACGGTTTACCGGTTCGGTCAGGCCGGTAAAAAAGAAGTAATTCGATCAACAGGTTCCATAAAGGGAGAAGACGCATGATTCAACGACCGAGAGGGACCAGGGATTTTCTCCCGTCCGAAATGGAGCACAGGAGGACCGTAGAACAGTTGATGCGGGGTAAGGCGTCGCTATGGGGTTATCGTGAAGTCTGCACACCGGAATTCGAGGAACTCGAACTGTTTACCGCACGCTCAGGCCAGGGGATTATCGAAGAGATGTACGTATTCGAGGACAAGGGAGGTCGGATGCTCGCCCTGCGTCCGGAAATCACTGCGGCCGTGCAGCGAATGTACCTTAATGAGGCAAAGGTAGCACCTAAACCCCTTCGCTGGTTCTATTTTGCAGACTGTTTCCGCTATGAACGCCCCCAGAAAGGCAGGTATCGGCAGTTCTGGCAGTTTGGCGTCGAACTTATCGGTTCCGACACTGCGATCGGGGATGCAGAAGTGATTATGCTCGCCGATGAAATCCTGAGATCAACCGGGATCGGGTTTGACCTCCATGTCGGTCACCTGAGTTTTATGAAGTCCCTTCTTACCGGCCTGCCGTCGGTTGAACAACGGGATGCCATGCGTTACCTCGATAAAAAGGATTACCCGGGGCTTAAAAATTATCTTGCCCTGTCCGGAAAAGAAGACCTTTTCGAATCCCTGAGCGTGTTACCGGGCTGCAGGACCCTGGATGAAGTCGTATCGATAACTGGAGAGATCCCGGAAACAGGGAGGATTACCGAAATCCTTGACATTCTTGACGAGGCCGGTACAGAATATACCCTCGATCCCGGGATCGCCAGAGGTCTCGATTATTATACCGGAACGGTATTCGAAGCGTTTGCCGAAAATCTCGGTGCAGAAAACCAGATCCTTGGAGGCGGGGCGTATCACCTTGCCCAGGTCCTCGGTGGAGACGATGTCCCTTCGTCCGGGTTTGCAGTCGGATTCGACCGGGTGATGGTTGCACTTGGAGAACCAGTGGAAAAACCCGGGATGGCAGTAGGAATAGTGTATACACCCGAAGCCAGAATACATGCTGTCCGCGTCGCACAGGAATTCAGGGCGTATGGTATAAGGGCGGAAGCCGATGTCATGGGGCGTGGAATCGGTGCACAGATCGCCCATGCCTCGAAATCGGCGAATGTCATCGTCATTGTCGGTGAGCGGGAACTCAGGGCAGGTACTGTTACGCTTAAGGATCTAAAAACGGGTGACCAGGCAGAATATTCGGTTTCCGATGCTGTTCGCGAGGTGGAAACACGTGGTTCTCGCTGACGAACTTGCAAAATCCCAGCGGAGTATCAGTGTCGCAGAATTTTTCGAGAAAAACAAACATCTTCTCGGCTTCGATTCGCCCACCCGGGGAGTGATCACCACCGTCAAGGAAGCGGTTGACAATGCCCTAGATGCGTGCGAGGAGGCAGAAGTCCTTCCCGATATCTATGTCGGGATCAAGAAGATATCGGGTGATGTTTTCCGGATTATTGTCGAGGATAACGGGCCCGGGATTGTTCCCGAACAGGTGCCGTTCGTATTCGGGAAGCTCCTCTACGGGTCCCGGTTCCACCAGATCAAACAAAGCAGGGGCCAGCAGGGGATAGGGATCAGTGCGGCAGTCCTGTATGCCCAGCTCACTACAGGGACCCCCACCATAATTATTTCGAGGACCGGTGCCCGGTCCCCGGCACACCGGTTCCTGCTCCAGATACATATAGAGGATAATCAGCCGGAAATCATCAGCCACGAGGAGATCGAATGGGACCGTACCCATGGGACCCGCGTGCAGATCGAGTTTAAAAGTAACCTCGGTGCGAAGAAAAGACTCCTCGAATATCTTCGTTACACTGCGGTTGTCAACCCTCACGCACGTCTCAGGGTCGAACTGGATGATGAAACTACGACATTCGAACGGGTCAGTGCCGAAGTGATCGCATGTCCGAAAGCGATCCGGCCTCATCCGCACGGGATCGAGATCGGCCAGTTTTCACGAATGGTCGCGGCAAGTTCCGATACCCTGGAAAATTTCCTGGTACTTGGATTTTCCAGGGTTGGAAAGAAGACTGCCGGTGAGATGTGCACACTCGCCGGACTTAACCCCCGGATAAAAGCGGAAAAACTTACGAAAGACGAACAAAAACGTCTCCTTGATGCGATGCAGGAGGTAAGCGTCCCGGCACCCCCCGCATCGGTCTGTCTCTCCCCGATCGGTGAAGACCTGATGATAAGGGGCCTGGAAAAAGAATTCCAGATGGACTTCGTAAGGGCAAGGACCCGCCCGAGTTCGGTCTTTTCCGGCCATCCGTTCATGGTAGAAGCGGCGATAGGCTATGGCGGGAAGTTGCCGGCGGAAGGAAATGCCCAGATCTTACGCTTCGCGAACCGGGTCCCCCTCATGTACCAGCAGGGGGCATGTGCCATCACCTCCTGCATCGCCGGTATAACCTGGAAAACATACGGTATACAACAGGCCGGCCTCCCGGTCGGGCCTCTCCTGATCCTCGTCCATATCGCCTCCACCAATGTCCCGTTCACGAGCGAAAGTAAAGATGCCGTTGCATCGATACCGGAAATCGAGAAGGAAATCACCCTCGCTCTCCAGGAACTCGGTCGTGAGCTCAAACTGTACCTTTCACGGCGGGATAAAAACCGGCTTGCCGAGGATCGGGCACGTGCAGTCTGTGCAATCATTCCGGAAATCGCCATCAAGGTCAGCGAGATCGTCGAAATGCCGCCGCCTGATATTTCCCCGATCGAAGGACGTATCATGAAAAAACTTGTTGCAAAGAGAAGAGTAACGGAAGGAGTCGTCACGATCGAGCTGAATAACTATACGGATTTCAAAGGAACGGTTACGGTGTATGAAACCTCTCATGAAAAAGCCGGGAATATCAGCCCTCCGCCGGATTTTGTATCGACTCTCGATGACGAATATACACGGGTGTGGCAGGTCCCTGTAATACCCGGCACTTCGTGGAAAGCGACATACCGCGGTAATGGCGGGGGAAATCTCGACATCCGTGGTGTTGAGGAGGGAAAACTTGTGGTGGTGGACTTCAATGCCTGAACCCGACCGCGATAACCAGGCAGTCGACCGGCTGTTAAAGATTGCCATGAACTGGTACGGCCAGATGAAACAGGGGGAGATCCCCTCTATTTCCCTGCCGACCAGGACCAAGCATAATATTGAATACGACGACGGAAGCGAGGTCTGGAAATACGGCGACAAGGAAAGTGTGCGCCACGCCGGTTCGGCAAAAAGTGCGCTGCATATTCTCAAGATGGCTTTCGTGATCTGGTTCCTGAAGAAACAGATCCGGGAAAATCGTTCGTCTACGCTGAGAGAATTGTATTACATCTCCGAAGGCTGGAAAAAAGCCAAATTTTCCGCCCAGGACGAGAGCAATTTTCTGATCGAGGACCTGGAGATCCTGACCGATTTGCAGAGGGAGGCGTTTCATCTGAGACCCGAGGAAGACGGGGCAACGATTTTCGGCCCCATCGAACTGAAAGAAGTCACCCGAAGGGGCGAGCGCCGGATTCACTGCCGTGACGATGTCGGCGAAGCAGGGTACCAGATCCCGACCAACGTCGACACGATTGATTTCCTGAAGCACGATGCAAAACTTGTCATAGCCATCGAAACGGGAGGTATGTACGCCCGTCTCATCGAGAACGGCTTCGATGAGGAGTACAAAGCCATCCTTGTCCACCTCAAGGGTCAGCCGGCCCGTTCTACCCGACGTGTGTTAAACCGTATGAATGAGCAGTTCAAACTCCCTGTCGTGGTATTCACCGATGGCGATCCCTGGTCGTATCGTATTTATGCGAGCGTCGCGTATGGAGC
>DATKKE010000020.1:0-22089 GCA_035543455.1 Methanoregulaceae archaeon | reverse complement strand
GGTATTGGACCAAAATCATTCTTGTTCATAGAATCGTCATCCTATACTAATCACCCTTCACTGATGAACTTTTCAATCAGGCCGATCTCCTTTTTACCGCCCACATAGATGGGTGTCCTGTCATCGATTCCTTCCGGCTGGATATCGCGAATATCTCCCCGGCCGTTGCTGATCGCCCCTCCGGCTACATGAATGATCATTCCCATGGGATTTGCCTCGTATAACAACCGTAATTTACCCTTTTCCTTACCTCTGAATCCCGGATAGGCGAAAACACCGCCCTTATGGAGTATCTGGTGAACGTCGGCAACGAAGCAGCCACTGAAACGAAGTTTATACCCGGCCTGCTCGAGGTATTCAATCCACCGTGCATGAGCAGGGAGGTAATCCCTCCGGAGAGCCCCGGGAGCATAAATTTTTCCCTCGGGAATTGTTAAGTTCTGGTTTTTCAGCCTGAATTCACCTGATTCATCCAGGAAGAATTCATGGACCCCCTTTCCCGTTGTAAACGTCATAATTGTCAGCGGCCCGTACAGGAAATAGAGGGCGGCAATCATTTTTGAGCCTTTCTCGAGGACATTACCGGGGTAGATCCCGATAATCGAGCCAGTGCAGAAGTTTACGTCGATAAGTGAAGATCCGTCGAGAGGATCGATGACGACCCCGAAACCGTTCTTCGGGCTATCGACTTCGATGATTGCCTTTTGTTCTTCCGTGGCGATGAAATGGGCGATCCGGGTCTTTTTAAGCCCGGAAATAAATACCTGATCGGCGTACACATCAAGGGCCATCTGTTTTTCGCCGAATGTATTTTCGGTCTGCCCGTCTGCCGGTATATTCTTCGAGGCGATCAAATATCCTTTTCTGATTTGCTCTGCCTGTGTGCTCAGATGGAGAATCAGCTCCATCAGGTTTTTTTCTGTTCCCGAGTTGACGAGGAAATCTTTAAGTAACATCTATCAGACCTTCTTTCCTGGTATATCGTTTTGCAGGGTCCCTGAAATGGCTGCTGAGGATCATGGTTGCCGTCCGGTCCCTTGGGGAAATAATAGCTGGTTTAATCTGTTGACATAAAAATCTGGTTTTTTATTATTCACAATACAATTGCCCGGATAACTACCGGCCTCTCAAAAAAGGGTGCTATTACAATAGTAACATCAGGATCCAAAGAGAAGAGTGCCTGTTAAATAAGCCGTGTTCAAAATTATTGCCCCTTTATCGGGGTTTCCTGTTCGTCGCCCCGTTCACGGTACGTAACCTCAAGGACTCCGTGACGGAATGAAACCGAGACAGAGTCCTTCTCGGGTAGCGGTACATCCGCCGATGTCCGGTAGCTTCGTACCCCGTCACCCGCCGTGATATGAACTGTTGAACCCGAAAACATTACCTGGACATTCTCGGGAGACAGACCTGGCAGTTCAGTCAGCAGTTTTATCTCTCCTTCAACGTGCTGGACTTCTATCACCGGTTCCATCGGTTTTTTCGGTCCGCCCCGGACCTGATCCGGCTGTCCACCAGGGCAGCCCGCCATGTTGACGAATATCCTGAAATTTAAAATCACCGGGGCGGGATGTTCGCTCATCCCAGCCTTTTCGAGCATCTTTTTGATGATCTCCCCGATGTTCCTTTCGTTGTCATCCGGTGCTGAAATCATACGTAATATTCCATCATGCTGCTTGTTTCAGATGTTGCTCCAGTTCACTGGTGAGCCGTTTTATCTCATTGAAATCTTTCTTTCTCTGGAACGTCTGTTTCCGGAGGGCCCCGGTGCTGATGTCCTTTGCTTTCCGGAGTTCTGCCCGCTTCATAATGGCAACCGCGTTTTCGAGGATCTCCTTCTGGTCGTGA
The DNA here is from genome assembly GCA_035543455.1 of Methanoregulaceae archaeon. Classification (GTDB taxonomy): domain Archaea; phylum Halobacteriota; class Methanomicrobia; order Methanomicrobiales; family Methanospirillaceae; genus CAIKOD01. The sequence continues at coordinate 20,241 of DATKKE010000020.1, read as the reverse complement.
TTATAAAGCATATCCCATGACTGCCGCTCGGCCATCTCGAGGGCGTCCTGGTCAAGCGATGCTTTTACCCGTTTTTCCGCTTCTTCAAAGTGGCTCCTGGTAATGCGGATATTAACAATGGCCTCATGTCGTTCCTGCTCGTTTTTATCTCCCATAACGGCAATAAACTCGCGCATTGCACCAAATTTTGCTTCCCTCACGAGTCCCTCGATATCGGCGCCTACATACCCGGCTGTCGCTTTAACGAGGTCATCGATACTGGTATCCCTGGCAAGGAGCGCATCGGCATTCCGGAGATATACCTCGAATATTTTCTTCCGCCCCTCTTCATCAGGCGGCGGGACATAAATATGCCGTTCGAGCCTCCCCGGGCGGAGGAGGGCAGGGTCGATCATGTCAGGCCTGTTGGTGGCAGCGATGACCGTGACGTTCTTCAGTTCCTCAAGACCGTCAAGTTCAGTCAGGATCTGGGAAACCACACTCTCTGTGACATGTGATGAACCCATATAGGTTCCTCTCTTCGGCACCAGTGCATCCACTTCATCAAAGAAGATGATCGACGGGGATGCCTGCCTGGCCTTCCTGAAGATCTTTCTCACCCCTTTTTCTGATTCCCCTACCCATTTAGAAAGAAGCTCCGGTCCTTTCACCGATATGAAATTAGTCTCGGATTCATTTGCCACGGCCTTTGCAAGGAGCGTCTTCCCCGTACCAGGAGGACCAAACAGAAGGACACCCTTCGGGGCCTTTGTCTTCAGCTGCTCGAACACGAACGGGTATTTAATAGGCCATTCCACTGCCTCCTGGAGGTCTTTCTTGACGTCATCGAGCCCACCGACATCGCCCCACGTGACATCCGGGACCTCGACGAGGACTTCACGCATTGCACTCGGTTCGACATTCTTTCTCGCCTCGTCAAAATCGGAGGCAGTTACCTTGAGGTCATCGAGGATCTCTGCAGGGATCTCCTCGTCCGCTTTGATCTGGGGTATGACCCTTCTGAGCGCCCTCATTGCTGCTTCCTTTACGAGGAGTGCAATGTCTGCCCCTACGAACCCATGGGTTGTATCGGCATATTTCTCGAGGTTAACGTCATCCGAAAGCGGGACCCCCCGAGAATGCACCTGGAAGATCTCGAACCTCCCTTTTTTATCGGGAATACCGATCTCGATCTCCCTGTCGAACCTTCCGCCGCGACGGAGTGCCGGGTCTATCGAATCAGGCAGATTGGTTGCTGCAATAACGATGACCTGTCCCCTGCCCTTCAGCCCGTCCATCAGGGCTAGCAGCTGGGCAACGACACGACGCTCGACTTCACCCCTGGTCTCTTCACGCTTCGGTGCTATGGAGTCGATTTCGTCGATAAAGATGATCGTCGGTGCATTCTCCTGTGCCTCCTCAAATACTTCTCTCAGTTTCCCTTCGCTTTCTCCATAGTACTTGCTCATAATCTCGGGTCCCGAGAGAGTGATGAAGTGTGCGTCCACCTCGTTTGCAACAGCCTTGGCAATGAGAGTCTTTCCGGTCCCCGGGGGACCGTATAATAACACTCCTTTTGGTGGCTCGATCCCCAGTCGCTCGAAGATCTCGGGATGGCGGAGGGGCAGCTCGATCATCTCCCTCACCATCTGCAGCTCCCGTCCGAGCCCGCCGATGTCTTCATAATGGACATCGGAAATTTCCAGTTTACCTTCCTCAGGTTTGTACGGCTCCTCTTTCAGCTCGATCTCGGTGTCGTCCGTGACAATTCCGCTTCCCTTAGGGATCACTTTCGATATCACAAAGGTGATCGGGTTCCCAATCACATCGACCCTGACACTCTGCCCTTCCATGACGGATCGGCCGGAAAGAACCCGGTGGAGATATTGTTCCCCTCCCATCAGCCTTATCGGCTGGGTCGGGGAAATAACAATTTTCTTTGCATAGCCGAGCTCAATCCTCCGGATCTTTACCGTATCATCAATGCCGGCTCCGGCATTACTCCGGATAGTACCGTCCATCCGTATAACGGCATTTCCGGTGTCCTGCTGGAATCCAGGCCAGACGATCGCCGTCGCCTTTTTTTTACCCTGGATTTCGATGACATCCCCGCTGACGAGTGAGAGGGCCCGCATTACCTCGATGCTAACCCGGGCAATACCTCTTCCCGCATCATCGCGTGCTGCCTCCCGGACCACCACTTCAGCATAATCTTTATTTGCCATAAACACTAACTCCTGGTAAATGTTGGCTAAAAGTTAGTGCACATTTTATATAAACTATGGTATAGCGTATCATTGTTCAGGGAATTCCACTCTCCTTACGGAAAAACCGTGAACGATATCATGTTCTCGCGGGTTTTGTTTCAATCCAGTGTTCTTCCTTCCCACACCGTTCGCATTGGCGTGACCAGTCGATAATATTGGAGGAATACTGGTTGAACCCATGTTTTCTTCCCCATTTATGGAACCCAAGCCTGCAGAGCAGCGGTCTTCCGATCATTTGGTTACCTTAGATAGAGCGGCTTTTGGGGGAAAAACCCGCATGCAACCCCGTACATCTGATGATCTCGTGTTCGGTCACGATCATGTCCATCGCGACGTCATTCTCGTCTGCCGGGATTACCGGGACTTCCTGGCAGGAGAATGCCACGCCGATCTTTGTCACCCCCGGGTGCCCGGACAGGAACCGGTCGTAGTACCCCGCCCCGTACCCGAGACGGTGTCCTTTCCGGTCGAAGGCTATCATCGGGACCACGACTGTCCCGATGTCCTCTTCCCGGACCGGAATTTCATTGCCGATAGGTTCCGGAACCGAAAATGTGCTCCTGACCAGCACGGAAAGGTCGTCAATGGAGGAGAGTCGGAGCGAACGGGTCTCTTTTTCAATAATCGGGACGACTACAGCAACCCCCTCCGAAAGAAGGGCAGCCATGAGTGGCCTGGTATTCACTTCCGGTCCCTTTGAGGCATAGAGCATAACATTGTCCTGGCCATCAAGGATATTCCGAACAGATCGACAAATAGCGCGGCTCATCATATCGATCTTTTCCGGGGTAAGTTTGCCCCGTTCGACCCTGGCCCGGTCCCTGATCTGCTCCTTTTCAGATTTCCTCTCAGGCATTTGCATCTGAATGTTGTAATGAGACAGGCATAAAGTCTGTCATAGAAGCAGGTACAGGAACTCGCCGTGGTGTACCAGGAATTGCAATAGCGAGCCTCTGTTAAATTCCTCATCAGTTCTTTATGCATCACGTCAACGGGAGGGGGATTTCACTCCTCGTTCCTCCTGTCAGGATGACCATTGGAAAAGGTTGCCTTGGCAACGAGAAACGAGGGTACCTTTCTTATCTCTCACACCCTCCCGGCTGGGGACGCCACAGCAGCGGGAATGGGGCGCCGGGAGCGCCTGGTAATTAGGAATATCTGAATCATAACAGATTCAGGACAAAATGAGTAAGAGCTGGAATTCATAAATTTCAAATATGTAAACTGAGCACATAATTAAGCTCTTTTTGAAAAAAAAATCAGAATGAGAAATTTTTGTTCACGATTTTAATCGCGCAGAAATCTCCGCACATCGTGCAGGCATCGGTGTCCGCAGGAGACCGCTCGTCACGTATCGCCCGTGCCCTCGCAGGGTTCATGGCCAGCTGGAACTGGCGTTCCCAGTTCAGCTCGCGTCGTGCGTGCCCCATCTCGAGATCGGCTTCACGTGTCTTCTTCAGTTTGATCATATCACCGACGTGCGCCGCTATCCGGGAACTCATAACCCCTTCATAGACCTCTTCGACGGTAGGAAGCGCAAGGTGCTCCGCGGGAGTGACATAACAGATAAAATCCGCACCCAGGCTGGAGGAGATGGCAGCCCCGATAGCAGCGACCCTGTCGTCGTATCCGGGAGCGATGTCGGTTACCAGCGGCCCGAGCATGTAGAACGGCTTCCGGTTCGTGACACGTTTCTGGAGCACTACGTTCGCTTCGATCTCGTCGAGCGGAATATGCCCGGGTCCCTCGACAATGGTCTGTACACCTTCGGCGTGGGCTTTGTCGGCGAGTTCCGCGTTGATCAGGAGTTCCTGGACGGCAGCCCTGTCCGTTGCATCGTGAACGGCCCCGGCCCGCATGCCGTTTCCCATTGAGAGTGTTACTTCATGCTCTTTCATGATCTCGAGAAGATAATCGAATTCAGAATACAGGGGGTTTTCTTTCTCGTTGTGGATCATCCAGGCGGTCATGAATGCTCCACCCCTGGACACGAGCCCGCAATGCCGTCCCTGGTTTTTCAGCCGCTTGATCGTTTCGTAATTGATCCCGGTGTGGATTGCCATAAAATTTGTACCGAGTTTTGCCTGATCTGCGGTAATCCTGAAGAGGTCGTCCTCTTTCATATCGACGACCGCACCGTATTTTCTCGCGGCCTCGATGAATGCCTGGTAAAGCGGGACGCTTCCTACGGACAGGGACGTGGCGGCGACAATCTGTTTCCGTATTTTGGAAAAATCCCCTCCCGTGGACAGCTCCATGAGGGTGTCGGCTCCTGCACGCTCGGCTGCTCTTGCCTTCTCTATTTCCTGATCGATATCAACAATATCGGAAGATGTGCCGATTGAAGCGTTGACCTTGGTGCGGAGACCTTCCCCGATACCACAGACCTTCACCTTCCGGTACGGCGATACCGGTATGACGATATGTCCCCCGGCGACCCCACGCAGGATGAAATCTTCCGTAACCCCTTCTGCCTGTGCAACGGCCCGCATTTCATCGTTAACAATGCCGTTCCGTGCATCTCCGATCATGCTCATAACCTAACCGTAGGAAGATTGATAAGATAAAGGCTTGTTTTATTAATTGGGGACTAAATTTTGCTTGTTAACTCCACAAGTAAAGTTGTTTTACTTTTAGGCAATCCTGCTTTAGCGGAAAAAACGAGCACGGCCGGGTATGAAAAGCTCCTTTGAAATTCACCGAATCTTCACTACATTTTTGAGCTTTTCCCGCACATAGTAATAAAAAACAGAGTCATCCGTCGTTCATGAAGGTAAATTTTGGAGGTTTTGTCCCGCTTTCTACGGTAGACTGGCGGGGAAGAGCAGTATGCACGGTTTTTTTCAGGGGCTGCCCGGTCCGGTGCACCTATTGCCATAATGCAGGAATCCTTACCGGCGAGGATTTCCGGCCCGTTGAAGAGATTGCCGGGATGATCAGGTCATCGCTCCTCCTCATCAGCGGCGTGATATTCTCGGGAGGGGAACCCACGATGCAGAAGGATGCCCTTGTTACACTTGCGGGGAGTGCGAAAAAAATGGGTCTCCTTGTCGGCGTGCAAACGAACGGGGTATTTCCGGGTACTCTTGAAACCCTGATCTCAGAAAAACTTGTGGATAAAGTGGCGCTTGATATCAAGGCCCGGTGGGAGCGTTATAATAATCTCCTGAACGTTCCGTGCGTCGATAAAATCCGGGAATCCCTGTCGATATGCAAAGAAAACTACAAATCCGGAAACTTACCTGAATTCGAGGTCGTTGTGACACTTTTTCGCGGCTACGAGGACGAAGTAACCTATATTGCCCGGGAGGCGGGAGATGTTCCTCTCGTCCTGCAACAGGGAGTCCAGGGGGCAATTGCACCCCTGACGGCAGAGGAAATGAAAAAGATCGCCGACCGCCTGTCAAGACCTGTGATGATACGGACGCGGGAAGGAGGTGAAATTGCCTACGAAGGTACTGGGGGTCGTTGGATTCCCTGCGAGCGGTAAAGGGGAATTTTCAAAGATTGCCAAAACGGCTGGAATCCCTGTCATCGTCATGGGTGATGTAATACGGGGGGAGGTAATAAAAGCCGGTCTCCCGCTAACCGATGAAAATCTCGGGAGGACGGCAAACCTGCTCCGCGCCACCGGCGGCATGGATGCGGTGGCAAGGCTCTGTGTCCCGGTGATCGAACAGGAGCAGGCTCCGATCGTCCTCGTGGATGGCATCAGGGGGGATTCGGAAGTCCGGGTGTTCCGTGGGCATTTTCCCGGGTTTATCCTGGTAGCCATCGATTCGCCCTTCGATATGAGGTTAACGAGGGTCAATGCACGGGGCAGGCCGGATGATGCCCATACACGGGAGACCCTTCGGGCCAGAGACGAACGGGAGACTGCATGGGGACTAATGGCTGCACTTGGGGAAGCGGACTATACGATCAGCAACACCGGCACGCTCGATGAATTTGCCGGACAGGTTAAGGCACTGCTTTCCAGGATCCAGGAGGAACGCTGACGTGACGGTCGTCCCCTATTTTTCATCCTCCTCCAAAGTCTGGGAATCCCTTGAATGGGTGTACGGCATCAGGGATGCCGGGTATGTCGGCTGGGAGATCGTAGCCGATGGCCGTTACCGCCTTGATGATCCTCGCAACAGGGATGCTATCCGGGAAGTTGTGGAATCTACGGGGCTTGGTATTACCGTCCACGCACCCTACGGGGACCTCAACCTTGCTACGCTCAACCACCCGATCTGGGAAGAATCTGTCAGGCAGGTATGCAGGTGTATTGAATATGCATCTGACTTCACAACGACCGTCACCATCCATCCGGGTTATCTCTCCCCGGTAGGAAAATTGCTCCCTGAATCTGCCTGGCGTAATCAGAAGGAGGCTCTCCGGTTGATTGGCCGGGTTGCGACCGGGCACGGGGTGCTTGCCTGCCTCGAGAATATGATAGGGATCAAGGAATTTCTCTGCCAGAGACCGCTCGAACTTGCCGGGATGACAGAAGGCGTCGAAGGTATCGGGATCACCATAGATTTCGGGCATGCGAATACCGTGGGTCAGGTTAAGGAATTTCTTCCGCTCCTCCGTTCTGCGAACCATATTCACCTTCACGATAATCATGGCTCTGCCGATGAACACCTTGCCCTCGGCGAAGGCACTATTGACTGGGAGAACGTGGGACAAGCGGTGAAAAAACATTATTCCGGCGTCACTGTTGTTGAGGGGAGGTCCCTTGAAGAGGCGAAAAAGAGTATGATCCTGTTCAGGAAGTGGTTTTTATAACCGGAGAAACACTTCAGGTCTATTTTCTCGGGACCGCCGGTGCCCTCCCGACCCCGTTCCGGAACCCACCCTGTATTATGATCCGGCGAGGGTCAGACACGCTCCTTTTTGACTGTGGCGAAGGTGCACAACAACAGATGATGAGGGCCCGGACAGGGTTCACGGTGGATGCGATCTTTATTACGCACTGGCATGCCGATCATTTCCTTGGGATAATCGGGCTCATTCAGACCCTCTCCTTTAATGGAAGGAAGGAACCGCTCCCCATTTACGGCCCCCGATGGGTACATGATTTCGTCACCGGGCTTGGACAGCTCTGCCGCTTCAATGTAAAATTTCCGGTTAATGCCGAGGAGCTCGGGCACGGTTCGCTGGTTCGTTTCAATGGTTATTCTGTAAGGGCTTTTTCAACCGATCACGGTCTTGAAAGCCTGGGATATGTTCTCATTGAGGACAAACGGCCGGGGAGGTTTGACCGCGAACGGGCGATTGCCCTCGGGGTGAACCCCGGGCCCTTATTCGGACGTCTCCAGCGGGGCGATGCGGTGTCGGTTACAGGAGACAACGGACCGGTCGAAGTGCATCCCGATGAGGTGATGGGGCCTCCACGCCCCGGGCGGACCATAGTCTACACGGGAGACACGAGGCCGGTGCTCAGGGAAATTACTTCAGTTACCGACCAGGCCGACCTGGTTATTCATGATGCGACATATGACGATTCAGAAGCAGATCGGGCAAGGGAAGTCTTTCATTCGACATCGGGGGAAGCCGGAGAGATCGCACGTGAACTCTCTGCAGTGACCCTTGCTCTCGTTCATATCAGCTCCCGTTATACCGGTACAGCAAGTCATATCAGGGATGCTGCAAAAAGGTTTTGTGGAAATGTGATCGCCCCCGACGATCTTGATATGCTCGAAATACCATTCAGGGGGTAGACCATTCAGAGGTCCCAGGGAATCGCAGGAAGACATCCGGGGATGACCGCAACAAGGGGAATATTTGAGGATTTCGTATGGAAAATGATGAAATAACGGTATATCGCCTCGGGGCAACGTGTGACCTCGGGGACGTCGAAGAGGGAAACCTGTATGCCGGGCGGGTCCAGGGTTTTGCCACATTCGGTACATTCGTCCAGCTGAATGATCGGGTAAAAGGACTCGTCCATAAGACCAATGTAAAGACCGATCACAAGGAACGGGAGACTATCCTCGTACGGGTGAAAACGATAAGGAATAACGGGAATATTGACCTCGAGGAGGTCGTGATCCCTGTCTATAAAATCCAGACCGTTGAAAAGAAGAGTCCTGCGGTCCTCCTGTCGGATCTCGGGAAGAAAATAGGGAGAACTGTGAGTATTGAAGGGGAGATCGCCCAGATAAAGCAGACCAGCGGCCCCACGATCTTCACGATCGTCGATGAATCGGGAACGGAAAATGCCGCAGCATTTGTCGAGGCAGGTGTCAGGGCCTATCCTGAAGCAGAATTAAGCGACCTCGTCCGGATTATCGGGGAGGTGATGCAGCGCAATAACCAGTTGCAGATAGAAGTTGATTCCCTTACCGTTCTGACCGGTCCCGAAGCCGAGTCGGTACGGGCAAGGATCGATACGGCACTCGATATCCGGTCGGAACCCCCCGAAATACCCCTCCTCATAAAAAGTGAAGTGCTCGAGAAACTCCGGCCTGAAATGCGGAAGATTGCGAAGATCATCAGGCGGGCAGTTTTCACATCCCAGCCGATTATCCTTCGCCACCATGCCGATGCAGACGGGATCTGTTCGGCCGTTGCAATCGAACAGGCAGTTACGTCACTGATCAGGGAGTCCGGCGGGGACTTTGATTCCGATTATTTCCTGTTCAAGCGGGCTCCCTCAAAGGCACCATTTTACGAAATCGAAGATATTACAAGAGATCTCGACTTCTCGCTCAAGGACCACGTGAGGTTCGGCCAGAAAATGCCCCTGATCCTTCTGACCGATAACGGGTCGACCGAGGAAGATCTTCCTTCGTACTACATGGCCAGGGTCTATGATCTCCCCATTGTAGTCATCGACCATCACCATCCGGACGCGATAGTGGACAAATTCATAATAGGCCACGTGAACCCGTATCATGTCGGGGGGGATTTCGGCATTACCGCCGGGATGCTCGGTACGGAAGTGGCACGCCTGATCAATCCCTCTGTTGAACAGAATATCCGTCATATTCCGGCTATTGCCGGTGTGGGGGACCGTAGCGAAGCGCCAGAACGGGCATTGTTCCTGGCCCTGGTAAAGGACTCGTACTCCGAGGATGAATGTAAAAATATTGCACTTGCCCTTGATTATGAGCAATTCTGGCTCCGGTTCAATGATGGCCGGGAACTTATCAAGGATATCCTGAACCTGACGAGTAACCCGGAACGGCACAGACGCCTTATCGGCACGCTTGTCGAAGGGGCAAATGCAATGATCGAAGACCAGATGAATGCCTGCATGCCCCATGTACGCAGGAAGACGCTTTCGAACGGGGCAGAACTGTTTCTCATCGATGTGGAGATACACGCCCACAAGTTCACGTTCCCGCCACCCGGGAAGACATCAGGGGAAGTCCATGACCGTTTATGCCGGGCTAACGAAGGAAAACCCGTTGTCACGATCGGGTTTGGTCCGGATTTTGCGGTTCTCCGTTCACGGGGTGTCATGATGAACATTCCCCGGATGGTCAGGGAGCTTAGGGACGAAATTCCAGGCGGAGGCATTAGTGGCGGAGGGCACCTTGTCGTCGGAAGTATCAAATTTGTCGAAGGTATGAGGGATGAAGTCCTTGACCGCCTGGTTGAAAAAATTGCCCTTGCATCGACCCATGGCTGACTTCGCAGAAATCCGGACTTAATATTTTTCTCACCGTCTGCTGGAGCTCCGGGATCCCCCTGAATCCTGCCATAATTTCGTCCTTTGTCGAAGTGCTCTTCGAAAATCCCTCGGAAATTGTGCAGGGAAAGTAGGTATTTATATATATAAGATCATTTTATAGCTTCATATCTCCGGAGGTGAGATACTGTCGTCAACACGGCGCATCACCGATTCATATAACGAAACACAGTCGAGGATAATCCAATGCCTTAAGTCCGGTGTTACCAAAGGAAAACATTACTTCAAATCAAAATACATTGCAAAAGAGCTGGGTCTATCGGCGAAGGAGGTCGGGACCAACATGGCGATCCTGTCTGAAATCTGCCAGGAACTTGCAATTATCCGCTGGAGCTATTCGAACAGCACGACGTGGATGGTTAAGCCACGGTCGGTATACTAATAACCCTTTACATCTATTTTTGATCCTATGACCAGGGTCACTGAGATTGTCTCGAAAATAGAATTTGTGGCAAATATAAACGAACAGAAAGATTGCCTGATGGCGCAGGACTCCACGTCACATGATCCCTCCTGCCTGTGGTTCAATATCGATGTCCTGAAAGGGCATAATTTCAAGCCTGGCGATAAAGTGCGGGTAACGGTTGAAAAAATTGAAGACTGATCTCTCCCGGGACACGCTATCAGGGACAGGTATTGCCCGGTAAAGCTATGGAAAATACCAAAGCCCGGGGTCAGATCCCGGACACTAAGATAGATATGGGATATTAACCAACAGGTATGAGTGCGGGGCCATAGGGTAGCCTGGACCATCCTAGGAGACTGGGGGTCTTCTGACCTGCGTTCAAATCGCGGTGGCCTCATCATTCTTATTTTTTTAATGAAGGAGTTGCGCGTGCATGAAGCTTGACGACCGTTGTTATGATTGCCTCCTCTCCAGGGTCAGACTTGAATGCAGCCTGTGCAAGGCGGATCCGGAATGTACCCGCGATATTGTGCAATCGTGTGCAGAATTGCTTTCAAGGCTTCGCGACACCAAAAAAACGCATCCGCAGATTGCCAGTGCCGTCCACCGGCATGCATACGGGATACTGGGGTGCGACGATCCATTTACCGAGTTGAAAATCCAGAGCAACCGGGAAGCCATGGAGGTCTGCAGGCAGGTCCGTCCCCGTCTCTGTTCATTCCGGGACCTGGTCCTTGCATCGATCATCGGAAACACCTACGATTACGGAGTAAAAGCTCACACGGTCACGAAAAATTTTCTCGGGTTTTTTGAGAAGAGTTTTGCCGGAGGCCTGACGATTGACGATACCGATAAAATTAAACCCCTTACCCGGCGTGTTGTATACTTCACCGACAACTGCGGGGAGATCGTTTTTGACCGGCTCCTTTTGGAATTTCTCCATTCAAAGGGGGCTGAAATCACACTGGTCCTCCGTGAAGCCCCGATCCTCAATGACGCGACCCTGTCCGAAGCGGAGGAGCTCAATCTTGAGCATTTTGTAACAAGAATTACGACGACGGGTCTCGGGAGTGAGCTAGGGGTAAGGCTGGAGTGCGCTCCGGCGGTTCTCGAAAAAGCCCTCGCTGAATGTACCCTGATAATTTCGAAAGGGATGGCTAATTACGAATCATTGTCGCTCTATGACAACCTTCCGCCTGTAGCGTACTTCATGTCAGTAAAATGCGAGCCGGTTGCCGAAGAAGTGGGCGTTCCCCGTGGTTCCATGGTTGCCATGCTCAGATCATCCGCTGAAAACACCTGATCATTAAGAATAACAGGAATTATGGTCTCCTCCATCCGGGTACAGGGGACAGGATGGCCCTGACCATAGTAATGGTAACTCAGCGCTGGTGAAAAATTTAATACTGGGTATACTGGATCGGTACCATCCCGGATGATACAACCGCCACAAAAAGCCACGCCAGGATCAGGATTAATACGACAAAGATAATGACAAAGGGTATGATCAGCGCCAGAATGGCTTTCGTGGTCGAGAGTTCCTGGAGTTCTCTTATACCGAGGATCTGGAGCACGATCGCCCAAAGGCCTCCTAAAACGAGACCTATTACGGGAATCCATCCAATCAGGAGGAATGGCGTGGAACCATACAATACCGCTTTCTCGGTCTGCCAGAGCCCTTTTCGCCCCCCGACGACAAGGACCCACAGGTGGAGCCATAACCCCCAGATCAGGAGCATGAAGAGCCATACGATCACTACCGAGAAGAAGACGGTAAGAAACGTAATTACTGGATCGGCCTGACCTAATCCGAGGTTCAGCATGGAGGGGAGCGGGTTTCGCATCACCCCAAGTGCACTGATGATCCCGCTTAGCAGTCCATAAAAAATAAGCAGGACAATGAAATAACCTAGTGTCGGGGAAATCTCCTCGTCCCTGACACCCCTGAACGTCTCGACGGGTTTAAGCAGGAATCCTTTTATTTTCTCTCCAATCCGGTCAATCATACCAATTCTGTACGACAGGTTGTTATTTAAAATCACCGGGATTGTTCAGATATTTACAGGACTTCCCAAATTGTCCTGCCGTACCCCAAGCTCCATTGACGGGATTTGCATCCGTCTATCCAGGGGTTTGGAAGTACCTGGAGCCCGGAAGCGGGAGAGTCCTGGAATATGGGCTCTGTTGACCTCCTGAAATGAATAAATTCCAGTTCCTTTCTCAATTCATCTGCAATATGTTTGTATTCAGACCCTCCCGGGCTCTGCCCCGCCCTGAGGCGTCCCCGTCCAGTATGGTGAGAGATTTGAACAATTATCTTCTTGCTTCACTGCCAATGGCTATCCTGATGGGGAATGGGCAGGGAGGGGGATGAAATCCCCCTCCTGTCGAGGTGATGTATAAATACGGTGAGGAATTCAACAGAGCCGGAATATGATGAATTTAAAGATGGAGCAGATAGGGGAGGGTAACAATTGAAACCAGTATCACGAGCATGAGGGTGCTGATAAACGACGTAACATGTATTGAATATTTTTCTGCCTTCCGTCCGCTCAATAATCGTTCGACACCCTCTTTTACAATATATCCCCCGTCAAGGGGGACCATGGGAATCGCATTGAAAATGCCCACGTTGATATTAATCCATCCGCACCAGAAGAGCAGGTGGACCAGTCCCCAGAAAACGGCTGGATACGGCACCGCGTAATATGAAATATCCGGCGTTTCAAACGCAAGGATCCTGAGGTACTGTCCCGATCCCGTCATGTCGAACGGCACGCTGATCAGGCGCAGGAAACCGATGGGAGATACCATATTCCTGACAGCACCGATCACCTGGGTACCATCGTAATATACAATTCCCATGAACCCGGAGCTGTGGTTTCCAAGTTCTTCGGGCCACGGCGTGAGGACGAGAGAATAATCTTTGACGGCCTGATCTTTCTCGACGCTGAGAATGATGGTATCCCCCGGTCGTGTAGCGTTCAACAGATTGCTTACGTCATCCCTCGTACTGACATGGATCCCGTTTACTGCAATAATGAGCGAATCCTGCGGTACACCAGCCAGTTCGGCCGAATAATTCTGGTAGATCCCATGGATGACCGGTGCGGTTGTCGGGACTGCCATACCCATGACAAGTATGAGAAAAATAAAACAAATGGCTCCGACCACGAGGTTGTTCATGATCCCCGCTCCGAACATTCTCATCTTTGGCATCCCCTTGGATTTATTGAGTTCCTCCTCGTCGGGTTCGACAAAGAAGCCGATCGGAATAACGGCAATAAGTACCCCGATTCCCCTGACTTTGATCTGTTCCACGCGGCACAGTATGCCATGCCCGAACTCGTGGATGGCAATCGTGAGGACGAATGCAAACCACACCGCAAACGTGGACGGAACATACTCATTGATACCGGGCAGCAGGAGGATGTTCCTGGGTTCGTAAATCCCGGTGGGCTCAGGCTGAAGAATAAGCGTATACTGAAGGGCAAAGAACAGCAGGAACGTGATCAGGACAGAGACGATGACGACGACGATGACCCCGATCGTGCCATAAATCCTGAGCACGGTGCTCATCCTGGTGAACCAATCAAAAAATGCCGTTTTTTGGCTTTTTATGGCCATTATCGGGCCGTAAAACGTGATATGGTCAGTGAAAAGTTTTTTTGTATAGATGATCAGAGCCACCACTGCGTAGACTGCGATAAGAAAAGCAACGACCAGCCACCAGTTCATTCGCTACATATGGCATTGTGAGATATATAAAAATGTGTAAGGGATCAGGTAACGATCCCGGTGTATCTCATGAAAAATCGGACAGATGCTGCTGTTCTTTCTCTGCAATAATCGTGCATACCGTTTCCCAGCTCTTTCTCGCAATTACCGGGGATTTTCCTTTGTCCATAATGTATTCCCTCAGATACCTGACCGTTACGGGATCGGAGGGGTAACCACTTCCTATTTCTCCGAATTTTTCGGCAAGCAATGCCAGTTCCCGGTCCCTTGTTACTTTTGCAACGATGCTCGCCGCTGACACCGCGGGGACCGTTTCATCAGCATGGTGCCGGGCAATTACCCTGCAGTTCACCCCGAGAAAATTTGAGACCATGATCCCGTAGCGGGATGCGATAACATCGCATGCGTCCACATAGGCATAATCGGGGGCGAGGTCAGTGATTACCTCGGCATGGAGCCTGGCGAGAAGGACATTCATGGTAACAAATCTCCTTGTGGCATCGATCTCGGATGGCGCGATAACCCTGACTGCGAAGGGGAACGTTCTGGTTAATTCTTCGTATAGCTGTTCCCTTTTTGCGGGGGCAAGTTTTTTGGAATCTTTTACCCCGATGGGTGCGAGGTCTTCATTGTCCCGGCAGCCTACCGCAGCGACGACCATAGGCCCGAGCACTGCTCCTTTCCCGGCCTCGTCCACCCCGCAGAACATGGTATTCAGGTACCCCGGCAATATATTTGAAAGGTAAGGTATGAGAATATGGGTTAATCCGGCAATGTACTCTTTCGTACAATTGCCAGCCGACGTGGCAAATAAAAAAAAAGTGATCCGGATTAAATCCTACTTGATCAATTCCCGTAACGCCGCAAGTTCAAGGATAAGTTTCGGGTTCCGTTTTATCAGTTCCCTGACAAGCGACAGGGTCGAAAATTCCTTAAGGTTTATGCAACTCGCAGACTGGATAATGGCATTCAGTTTTGCGTCCGTGAGGGTTATCATGTACTCCTTGATGTGGTAATTCCTCTCTATGGTCTTCCCCATTTTTGAGGCCCGCCACTGGGTATCATAGGGCATAAGGGATTCCTTACCGGTGTCTCCTTTCTCGATCGCCCCAATCGCCACATTGGCCGCAAGGTCCCCGGTAAACATTGCATTATAGATGCCACCTCCTGTGAGCGGGTCGACAACACGGGCTGCATCCCCGACTATCATGAGACCGTCCGCAACAGTGCAGTCGAGTGGCCGGCAGACTGAAACCCCGCCCACGATGTATTCGATGGGTTTTCCTTCTGGAAAATGAGCGGCTGCATATTTGTCGAGGTAGTCCTTTGCCCGGTGTCCGGTACCGCTTTTTATCCCGCTGATACCGATGCCCACATTGGCCGTCCTGTCGCCCTTCGGAAACACCCAGAGATATCCCTGGGGTGCAACCTCGTTTCCCAGGCAGAACACCGTGCAATGGGGGTCTATATCAATATCGGTCATTACGTACTGGGCGGACGACATGATCTCCCTGAGTGGCACGGTCGTATTGATCCCACACCATTTGGAAAACTTCGATTCAACACCGTCAGCTGCAATCACCACATCGGCGGTCACATCTTGTGATGAACCCAGAAATTCAAGTTTCGCACCGCATATTTTGCCGTCTTTCATGAGCGGTGAACTTGCCCTCGTTTTGACTGCGACATCCGCTCCCTGCTCGGCGGCCTGCCAGACAAGTTCGCGGTCGAAGAACTTACGGTCGAGGACGTAACCGACTTTGCCACCTGTGGTTTCCGGGTCGAGGACCATGGTTGTACCGTCGGGGGCCACGAGTGCCGCACGTTCCATTTCTGCTGAAATGAAGCAGGGATCAGGCCTGACAAATTCAGCAAGGCTGGTCATTCCGATACCCTCTGCACACCGCACAGGTGCTCCAATCGCCGGTCGTTTTTCAACAATGCACGCAGAAAGACCTGCTTTCGCGGCAGTCCTTGCAGCGATTGCCCCGCCCGGACCCCCGCCGATGATCAGGACATCGTAGTGACCCTTCATTCCTGTACGACCTCCAGGGCCCCGACCGGGCACGCCTTTGCGCAGACCCCGCAATTCGAACATCCCTCGCCAACTTCAAGATATGCATCAATTAATTCGAGTGCTCCTTCCTTGCATACCGATACGCAACACCCGCAGTAGCCGCAGATATCCCGGTGAACCTTCAACATCCTGATCAGATTGTAGGGCAGCTCCGATAATAGTTACTGGCATCCGAACGAACCGGTGAACGGGACCAGACCACCTTCAAGCCGGCCATCGTGAGAGACGGGTAAGGCATGGTGTAATTACAAACCTGCGTCCTGAAGGATGTCATCCTCGCCGGCTCCGCGGGGAAGAAGAGTGAACGTGCCATACTGACCGCCGCCTCCGGGATGGAGGAGAATACGGTTGGTCCGGAAGGCATCGATTGCCTCTGCCGTTTCCGGATGAACAACCCGGATTTCGCTGACCGGACTGGAAGTGAGGACATTAATCTCATTCCCGAACATTGTGATCAGCTCGTTGTACAGTGCAAGCGCTTTCTTTGTCCTGGTGGAAGAAACGTTCAGCGAGGTTTTAATTATTTCACCAAGCGGGATCATATGGAGATAGGGGGGTCGTGGAACTGGCGTACCATCCGAGAGCTCCTTCGCCCGGTCGAAAACACCGAGCTTGATCAGTCCTTTGTCCACCGGGCATCTCCAGTGGTACCCGGCTGCCTCTTTTGGGGAGTATTTCTGAAAACACCTCGTACAGGCGGTCCTGTTATATTTTCCTTCCTCGGGAAAGAGTCCGACATTCCGGGAAATTTTCCCATTTTTTACTGCAGACAGGACATTTTTGATCGTTAATGCCCCAATATCGAAACAGGTAAATTCCCTCCCGCATTTTGCCGGATCGGGGCTGTGGGCATCGGAATTCGACAGGAACGGGACGTTGTACAGGTCTGAGATTGCCGCACCGTATGAACTGTCTGCCGAAAGGCCGAGCTCAAGAAAATCGATTGGTTCCTCCCCGTAACATTCAGATGTCCGGTTGAAATAAGCGTAGAGCGAGGTCCACGGTGTAAAGGCATGTGCAGGCCCGATCAATCCGCCGAGGTCATGGACAAGACCGGCAATCTCTTCCCCGGAACATCGCAGGTGGGGTCTGCCGCCTGTCGAGATATCCCGGCTGGACGTTTTCAGGCTGGAATGAAGCCCGGAAAAGTCTGAAAAACTCTCCATCAGGATGACATGATGGACCCGGTCACGATCCTCAATTTCGGCCGACGGGATTACGAGAACACCTGATTCGTGTTCAGGATATCCAGCCCACATCTTCTGCCAGCCCGGGTGGAGGGCGTCCCCACTGCCGAGTACCTGTATCCCCTTTTTCACACATGCTTCGATAAGGGCATCAGGCACCATCCGGGGTGAACTGGCCATGGAAAAGCGCGAATGGATATGGAGATCGGCATTGGCAATCATGGGACTAAAACCCTGGCAGGATGGGACGTTGATTGATTATGTATTTTCTTCCCTCCAATAAACACTTTTTATCCTCGTTTCATTCTTCCGGTCGTTCACCAGAACGGATTTAATCCTGATCTAAACTCAGAGCACAGAATGGGGAGAAATGGAGAAATCCTCTTACATTCCCTATCCTTTCGGAAGTCACTATTTTGAACGCAACCGGACAGTGCTTCGGGCAGGCCTTGTGAAACGATGTATTATAAGAGGAAGAGAGGAAATTACCATCTGTCGGAAAATCTTTCAATAAAAAAACCCAGGAATCCAACGCAACGGAATATCCAATTTTAAACCGGTGTTATTAATAACCAACCAAAAAAAAGAACTCGAAATTCTGCAGGATGGGAGAAAAAAGGAAGGAATTACCCGATATATCGCAGCTCATCTTCCTGGATCCCCTTCTCACCTTCGATCATCTTCTGGACCATCCTCTCCATCTCCGCCCCACGCTCCTCGAGCATTGTCGTATCGGTCCTGATCCCGACGAGAACCGACAACACTGAAAGGAGGCTTGCGGCGCTCTTCGGGTCCACCAGGTACCCTGAAGTCTCTCCCATGAGGCAGATCCCCTCAATTCCCCTTTGTGCAGAAAGCCCGAGAAGGAGGCCGGCTGCGCCAATAATACCTCCCCCGGGCTCACCACTGTCGAATACTGCCCCTGCACCTTCTGCTTCCGCTCTCAGGTCGTCCCGGTTCACGGCGCCGAGGACTCTTGGCTCATCCACAAGATGACCGACACCGAATCCCCCGAGCGTGTAAATCCTCCTGACGCCCAGTTCTTCCGCAATATTGAGATAGCAGTCCGCAAGCAGGTAATGTCCTTCATTTGACGAGCTCTGGAAATCCCCGACAAGGAACAACAGCTGGCACGGGGGGCCGTCATAAAGGTAAATCTCGTTATTGGCAAGGCGGATGACGTTATTTTCGTCGATGATCACCTGGGGCGGCAGATAGATCGAGTGGATGTCTGCAATTTTCCTGGCCCCCAGTTCATGGATCAGGTGTTCGGCAACGAGTTTCCCCACGTGCCCTATGCCGGGAAGTCCTTCGAGAAGAACCGGGGTCTTTAATTCGTCCCGTGAAAAATTATCAAAATAACGGACGCTTATATCTTCCATCCTTTTGCAATCCTCCGGTAGACCCCGTACCTGTCATCCGGGGAGAATCTCGGAGGATGCGCGGTGCGTGTCGAATCTCCGCATACCGGGCATACCATCGAGAGGGTATAGGTGTGGTCCCGTGAACACCGCCTGATATGACCGCTCATGCATTCTTACCTGACTTAGGTTTCTTTATAAACCTGCCTTCTCCACCTGCACGCTCAACGACACCAATGGCCGCACTTGCGGCCTTCTCTATTGCCTTCTCTGCAAGCTTGTAATCGGGGGCCGTGACTTTGATCCGGTACGCCGGAGCACCGATATAGGTCAGCTCAATCTCGACATCGGGAATCTTCGGTTCCGCACTCCGCAATGCCCGCCTGATGATATTGACGCCGTCTGGTTTCGGCGATGTCAGTATGATATTTCCTGCCACGGTCACTTTGGGGATCCTGACATTTTCCTTGGCAACATCCACGAGTGCATCGACAGTTTGTTTCGGGAGGCCCAGCTTGTCGACCACGTCACGGCCATTGATTACAATGTCTTCAAAAGCCGAATACAGGTCGCCGTATTTTTTATAAAGAGCAGCTTCGATGGTCTGGTGGGGTTCACCCGAAGCCTCTGCAGCAAAACTAATCCATTTTGAAGCCTTGGATTCGTTTTTCCACTCACGGATTTTTTCCCGCCGCTGGTGTTCATTGACGTCTTTTAACGAGAGATCGATGTGTCCCCGCTGGGTATCGACATGCAGGACCTTGCACACGACTTTCTGACCTTCCCTGATGTGGTCGCGAATATATTTGATCCAGCCGGTGGCTATTTCAGAGATGGGAATAAGCCCCTCGCGTCCTTCATACTCGTCCAGCGACACGAAGGCGACAAAGTCCTTGACATGCTGGACCGTGCAGACGACGAGTTCTCCTTCTTCAGGCCATTCCTCACCCTTCATAATCTCCCCTTAGTTGTATTCTGCTATTTTTTCGACAAGAATTTTTGCCTTGCCACCCGTCGGCTCGGCAATGACCTTTCCGCAGACCACGCAGTCCACCTTCGTAGATGCCCGATCGAACATAACCTGTTCGTTTTCGCAGTCCGGACATTTTACCCTGATGAATTTGCTCCTGTTCTCCCTGTGTTGTCGTACCATGTTCCTCACTCCGTGAGCTCGAATTTTGCAATCCTGAAACCAGCCCGAAGATGTGCTTTACCGCACGTCTTGCAGCGGTACCTGACATTGATCTTCTTTGTCGGTTTGTCTCCACCGGGGACCTTCGAAAACTTCCCCATATTGCCGACATGACCTCTCCGTGCCTTCTGCCGGTCGATCCAATGGAGTCCCGTGGTCTTGGCCTTCTTTACCTTCTCGACCTCGTGCTCCTGGTGTTTCCTGCAAAATGGGCAGTAGGTCTTAAATTTGGCGGGCATTTTCATGAGATTTACACCTATTGAAATAGTAACAAATACCAGTATTATTTTCCCGGATTGATATTTAACATTGTGGGATTGCCAACAACATGAAACGTATCATTTTCTGGT
>DATKKE010000019.1:0-41246 GCA_035543455.1 Methanoregulaceae archaeon | reverse complement strand
GGATTATAACCGATGCACTTCAGAAGCCGGGTAATCGCATAACCGGCCGCACCGGCACCGCAGATAACGATATTTAATTCTTCAAACTCTTTTCCCGTTACCTTGCAGGCATTAAGGAGGGCCGCCAGAACGACGATTGCAGTGCCGTGCTGGTCGTCGTGCATGACCGGTATGCCGATATCCTGGAGTGATTCCTCCACCTCGAAACATCGGGGTGCGGCGATATCCTCGAGGTTGATGCCCCCGAAGACCGGTGCGATATTCCTGACCATATCGGCAAAGGAAGAGTTATAACTCTCCACGCAAATGGGGAATGCATCGATATCGGCAAATTTTTTAAAAAGTATTGCTTTTCCTTCCATAACCGGGATTGCTGCGTATGCACCGATGTTTCCAAGTCCAAGCACGGCTGATCCGTCAGTGACAATCGCGATCGTATTGGATTTTAACGTATAGCGATACACAAGGTCCTGATCTTTTTCAATCGCCCGGCATACCTCCGCGACGCCTGGCGTATAAGCCCGTGCCAGATCCCTTTTCGTCCTTAGCGGAACTTTAGCCCGTATCTCGAGTTTTCCGTTCCTGCGCTCGTGGAGCTCCAGTGCCTCCCGGTAGATATCAGGTGTTTTATCCGGATTTATCATGCCGTGACTACCCCGTCCTGACATGAGTGGACGCATCGGGGCTACAATAATCTTGTGAAACGTATCACCGACAACGCCTGACTGTGAACCCGGAACCTTGTGCTGGAAAAACAGATTTTGTCACCCGCACCGGATCCCCTTCAGGTCGTTGCTTTTTCCAGGCGCTGATTCAGTGATCGAAAATTCAATCTCATCCCATGCCCGGTCGAGCAGCGTCCGGTAGTACGCCATATCGAACCCTGTCGCCTCCCATGCGAGATCTACCTTCCACGTACGTGCATCGCTGACAACGTACCCGATCTCCATCCCCGGAGATACGCTGATACCAGCAGCCCTGCATGCGTCCACTGCAGACGCTTCAGGGCAGTTCCGTGAATACTTGAGCCTGCTTACCTGCCGGTGGATGACCATCTCCCGGGGATCGACCGTGTGGAGCCCTTCAGCAGCGGCCTGGTAAAGGTCTCTCACCTGTCCGGAGATCGCGTGCAGTTCGCGACGGGACGAGGCCTTGCTCATCAGGTCGAGCATCCCGGACTGCACAGACCGTATCCAGGCTGGCGTATCCCCTCTCCGTGCTGAAATACCACGGATTTTCATGGTTCCTTCGATGAGACGGCCATAATACCTGTTGTATGCCCCGAACC
Organism: Methanoregulaceae archaeon; assembly: GCA_035543455.1. GTDB lineage: Archaea > Halobacteriota > Methanomicrobia > Methanomicrobiales > Methanospirillaceae > CAIKOD01. Next base: position 39,958 of record DATKKE010000019.1, on the reverse strand, counting down.
CATCAGGCATCGGGAGGAACGTAATCCAGCTGTAGGACTCGAGTTCGGTGAAAAGCCTCGTTTCCGTCTCGATCCGCTCCTTGATCTGCTCCCGGCAGGGCCCCTGGAGCCAGAGGCAGTCGACAATCCCGTGAAGGACCCTGGCGCCCGCCTCTTCGGCGATGTCCTTCGATCTGACAAGCACATCACGCGACCTGGACGTGATCTGTTCATGGACCTCGATCCTTCCGAATTTTGCGTTTTTATACCCGGTGTACCCGAAACAGGTAACGAGCATCCATTTAAGTATCGAATCGGCACCGCGATAGCGAGGTGATTCCTTTTTCAGCCTTTTTGTCTGGTACCGAAGATCCAGCAGCGGTGCAAGCACTTTCGGAAGAAAACCCGTTTTTCCGGGATTATTATGGAATGTTTCCGGCGACAGGTTATACAGGACGATCACTGCCGGGTACAGGGATGTGAAATCGATCTGGAACACGTCTTCATAGACCCCTGGTACCGGCTGGAACATCATTCCCCCACGGTCACACGTCCGCAGGTCGCCGATGCTCCTGACCGCCTCGGCATCGTTTTTCCTGTATGGCACTGCAATATCCCGCGCCAGCGCCTCGTATACCTCATAGCTGGATATCAGGGTGCCTGCCGTGAACCGGGCGGCAAGATTTGGGGAGAGGCCGGTGAGGCGGGAGGCGAGAATTACTCCAGACAGCCCTCCCTCGCGGAAGTTGAAGCTTGACCGTGTATCGATAAGCAGCCGGCCGTCGGGCATAAGTGAACCTTCACGGTATTCGGTCCTGCCGTAGCTCCAGTAGGACTTTGCATCGAGCTGCCGGTATGTTCCGCTCCTGCTGAACAGCGTTTCAAGCCCGTAATGCCCTGCTTTTCTGACAATTCCAGGCACCATGATGTCGGCACCCGGGAAAAGTATGACGTCAGGGTCCCAGGTGTCGGTTATGTCAGCGAGATCCGTTATCACGGTCTTTTCGGTCCCGGTAAGATGGATTTCCCGATCTGTCCGTACGCGGACCGATGTGTATTCCTGCACGGTGCAGGGGTTTCCACAGACTTCGGCCTCCAGTATCCGTGACGGAAGTGGAAAATCGGGAGAAAACCGGGACTCACCGGGATCCCCGCACGGGAACATTCCCTGCTCGGCAAGGTAGCGGTGGTCGGGCCTTACGTCTACGTTGTAGAGATCTGCCTCGTAATCGGTCTGCCGGCCGATCGCATCCGCCACCAGCCGTCCGGCATGTATGCGAAACCCTCCTGCGGGGCCATAAACGGTATTGAACCTGCATTCCCTGAGGCGGTAACGGCTTTCCAGTGCCTCGAGCATCTGCCAGTACGCATCCGCATCAGGGAGACGGAAATAAAACGAAGGATCCACCGGGACCTTGTGCAGGATCGCACCACCTTGTTTCCCCCTTTCCCAGAGGTGAACATTGCCGTTCCGGTAATACGAGTCAATAATCCACATGCCCGATTCCTCCCAATCCGGTTCCGGGTCCATCCTGCCCGTCTTTCATCAGGCCTCCCGTGAATCGTTTTCCATGGTACGACAGGCAGTATCATCAGGTCCCTGCATGGCGGCCCATTCCTGTTCCCTGACCATGCTGATAATCACCGAGAAAAGTGCAGCCTCGATAGGGTCATCGAATGCGTAAAATGCCTCGCTCGAGAACTGTTTCGCAAACATGACGATTTGTTCCGCGAGTTCGGCATCCTCTTCACGCATATGGCGCGAGGCCCGCTTCCAGCGTCCGGCGACCTCGTTCACCCCCATGCGGACGCTAAGAAAACTCCTTCCCGTTACGACACCCCCCCTGTAAAGCCGTTGAGAGAAACCTGCCCGTCTGCGGCCCGTGGCCTGCCCCGGGCTCTGGCAGGTCTTTTCGGTACGGTACGTGGTGGAACGGGCGGGGGCCGGAAGAAGTATACCTGGTCGGCTGCCTGCAGGAAACAGTCAAACAACGTGTCGTTTTTCGGGGTATACAACAGCACCAGGGCCTCTCCGGCTGCAGCCTTAAGGGACCGGGCGACCGGCATGACGTCGTCAGGACAGTTATAGAGCGACGGGTCGTGCTCGACGAAAATGATGGTATGGCGTGCTTTCCTTACTGCTGCGGTGAGCGCCCCGGGGGATACCAGTCGTACCACATCCATGGTTTCGGGGCGCACCGTAAGTGCGGGGAGGATCCCGGAACGGCGTCCCGCAAGGTACAATAAAAGATACTTTCTGGTCACCGGATTGGTTAGGGCGGGGAGCATGAGCTCTTCAGGTGCGATTACTGCAGCAAACGTGCCGGTCTGCACCGATACCATCGGTGCGAGCTCAAACTCCATGGTACGGGGTCGCCCGGGAACGCCATAAGGGTGGAGCGGGCACAGGGTGAAAGTGAGAGAACCGGCGGTATAACGTGACTACCGACTACTTTTTTATACCTAAATGTATAATTATATACATTGAAGTATTATTATGTCATTCCCGTGGGATTACCGGGATCATGTTGTTCCTCGATAAGGGATCCGTTATACGTCTCTTATCAGTCCGGGCAGGAACCGTGATCGTTCCCTGTTGTTTCGCTGGCGACATGATACTTTGAAGGATGTCAGTTCAGGACAGGTATTATGAAATCAAGAGATATTGCAATTGTTGGAATTTTACTCGCGGTTGGTGCGATTTTCCGGTATTTCCTCGCGATGCTCCATACCCCGATGACACCGAACATGATTATTGCTTTTTATTGTCTTGCCATTATCCTCGTCCATCCGAAGGTGTACGAGGCTCTTGGTATCGGCATTGTAGCCGGTGTCCTCTCGATGCTGATCACCAGTTCGATGTTCCCGCCGGCAAACCTCATCAGTGAACCAATCGGTGCGCTGGTCTGTTTCGGTATATATTTCGGGGTTAAGAAGATGCCTGACTATGCAGGCCCTGCGCTCTCAACATTTGTTGCCACGTGCGCGAGCGGGTTTACGTTTGCGCTGATTCTTATTATTGCAATTACGAACGGACTTGTAAAAACAGGCAATACAATCAGCGGACTGATACTCGTATTCATCCCGATTATCCTGGTTACCGCGGTGTTCAATGCAATTATCGTGCAGATATTGTATATTCCATCCAGCCGGGTATTGATGCGTGGGAATGAATGATCTCACTCTCGTCTGTCAGTTACCAGTATCCCCATACGGGTGAGTATGCGCTGACAGACCTCTCCCTCTCCGTTGAAAAGGGGCAGTGCGTCATGATTACCGGCCCGTCAGGGGCAGGGAAAACTACCCTGTGCCTGGCTTCGGCGGGGATACTGGCTCATGAGTACGGGGGCAAAAAAAATGGCATTATCCGGATTAACGGCATTGGGGTAGAAGATTACAGGGACCTTTCAGAAATTGCCACGACCCTGGGCATCGTGTTTGACGATCCTGAGGCACAACTTATTTTTACAACGGTCGAGGAAGAGATCCTGTCGGCCCTTGAACGAAGAGGTCTCGACGCCGGTGAAATTGAGGACCGGTTAAAAGCCATAATGGATCGTACCCGCCTCACCCTTCTGAAGGACCGTGCTCCCCACACTCTTTCCGGCGGTCAGAAACAACGACTGGTGCTTGCAACGACCCTGGCACTCGGGACCGATATCCTGATACTTGACGAACCGACATCGGAACTGGATGACCACGGGACCCGGGGTATTTTTGAAATCCTTAAGAACCTGAAGTCCGAGGGAAAAACAATCATGTTCGTTGAACATAAATTCGGATACGCCCGGGAGCTTGCAGATACCGTTATTGTAATGGAGAAAGGCAGAATTTTAAAAGCAGGGCCACCTGATACAATAATTGGGGACGGAGCAGTCCGGGAGATCCTGATTCCGGATTTTGGGGGTATAAAAGGGAGAACATCTCATCAGGTTCCAAAACCGGATGATTCCGCACCGGTTATTACTGCTGAAAGGCTTTCCCACTGGTACGGGGATATTCATGCCCTGTCGGAGGTCGATCTCGTCATCAGGAAGGGGGAGTTTGTCGCCCTGGTCGGTGAGAACGGTTCGGGAAAAACCACGTTGATCAAGCACTTCAACGGGCTCCTCAGGCCGACTGCAGGAATCATTACCGTCGGGGATAAGGATGTCAGTAAAAGTTCGATCACGGAACTTGCACGGGATGTCGGTCTTGTGTTCCAGAACCCTGATCATATGTTTTTTGCCGACACTGTCCGCGAAGAAGTAGGGTTCGGCGTGGATAATCTTGGCATCCGGGATAGGGATTCTGTGATCGATCATGCACTCACCCGGGTCCGGCTTCTTCATGCCAAGGATCTCTATCCGAAATGGCTTTCGAGGGGAGAACGCCAGAGACTGGCGATTGCCTGTGTCATCGCGATGCGGCCTGCGGTGATCGTGCTCGACGAACCGACTACAGGCCTCGATGGGAAAGAGGCCCGGGAGGTCATGGAGGTACTGAAAGAGCTCCAGATCGCAGGTCATACAATCGTCATGGTGACCCACAGCAACGAGATTGCGACCAATTGTGCAGACAGGGTGATCAGGATGGACCAGGGCAGGATCGTTTCCGATCTGGCAACGAAGGTGAACTGAGCTGTGGCCGAAATCCTCCAGTATGTCCAGAAAGAGGGTATTTTTCACCAGCTTACACCGCTGACAAAAATCGTTCTCGTTATCGTCATAGGCGTCATCAGCATCATTTCCACGAATATAACATTCCTGCTTGGAATCCTGCTGGTGCTTCTCGCCGTTGCCTATGCAGGGCACCTGCACCGCGAAGTCCTGCAGCAGTTCGTTCTCATTGCCGTGATGAGCATTGTACTCATACTTATTACCGTAATCACACTCCCTGGTGGCGAAACCATTGGCTACCTGATACCGGTAGGAATACCTCTTATCGGCGGAAGCCTGCCCGTCACGGTGGGAGGACTGGTTACGGGTGTCATCATGACGCTCCGGTTTGCCGTGCTAATCAGTGCCATACAATTGTTTGTGTTATCCACACAGCCACGCGATCTTGTTCATACGCTCGAACGGATGAATGTGCCAATCGATTATACGCTGATGTTCGTGATCGCACTCCGGTTTATCCCGACACTCCAGATTGAGGCCGTCCGTATCCACGAGGCCCAGCTGGCCAGGGGGTATAATCCCGGTTCAGGGGTCGGTGGGAAGATCAGGAGTTTAGCCCCTGTTATGATACCGCTTGTCTCGAATTCCCTTGCACGGTCGAACGTCCTTGGGCTTACGATAGACATGAGAGGGTACCGGACGAAGAACAGGACACCACTCCGCGAGCGCCATCTGGAGAGACCTGATTATGCGGTAATCCTTATTGCCCTCACCTGCCTGCTGGTATTTTTTTATATGCAACTCCGTATCCCTTCTTAATGGATTGACCTGCGGGATATCCAGAAGATCATCTTTTTAAGGGTAATACCAGAAAATATCTTCCATCCTAATTATGCGCGCTTACCGTTACAATTCTCAAAATTCTTATAAAATTATTGGCTGCCTTGTTTAGTTAATTAATAATATTTATATAACATAAAAATGTTTATTTAAGCGTTTATTCTCTGGTGGCGATGCCGGTGTGGATGACCCCAAAACCGAAATCATTGTAAAATTAAAGGAAATAGCGACCAAACGATGCTCCGAAAGGATAGAAAAAGCAAGGATTGAGCGCGAAACCCGTGGCGTGCCTGTGGAACTCGTTGTCCAGAAATGTGAGATAACTGCGCTCCTGAAACAGAAATACGGTCTTTAAGGTGGTAAATGGTATGGCAAGAAAAGAAGATGGGCAGGGCACTCCTGGGAGTGATAAAGAGTCCATGGAGTCAGAGCAGTCCCTGCTTGAACAAATCCGGGTCAAGGAAGAGGAATTGAATTTAAAAGTCTCCGCCGCGGAGCAGGAATATAATTCCGCCCGTGAGGCTGCCGAAAAGGAGGCATCCGGAATTATTGCACAGTACCGGCACGATGCGGAGGCTGAATCCGACACGATTTGGCAGCAGACCATGAAAACGGCTGAGAACGAAGTAAAAACAATCCTCGGGGAGGGGGAAAATAAACTTGCATTGGACCGGGAGCGAAAAATAAAAAATTTCAGCGCTGTTGTTGATACCGTTGTCAAGGCAGTCCGGAATGGTTGACGTCCATGATCCAGAAAATGGTCAGTGTACTGGTCGTTGGTCCAAAAAAAGACTTCAACCGGATCGTGGATACGCTATACCATGTCGGTACCGTACACCTGGAAGACGTGAGCGAATTCCTGCCGCCCGGAACTACCTCAGTCAGGAAAATGGAACCGGGTAACAAATCTGAAATACCTACCCTTTTAGCGACAACTGATGGAATTCTCCTCCTTCTCCCTGTTCCGAAACCTGATGCCGAACATGAACGAAGCTTGCACGATGAAATTCAGCAGATGCCAACGGGAGATCTCATCGAATGGGCGGGGCAGGTAACAGGGGAGGTCGGAACCGCTACACGACAACTGGCATTAAAGAAAAGTGACCTGGAAATCACCATAAACGGCCTTGAGAGGTATGAAAAAATAATTGACAAAATCCAGCCGCTCGAGCAGCAGCTTCCCAGTCTCCAGGGTTTCGAGGTCACAGTTCTCATTATACGAAAAGAATTCGCCGATGTCCTCGATATTATCAGGCCGGCATTGTCAGAAATAACTGGAGGACAATACGAGATTATATCTGCAGAACTTGACCCCGAGACTATCGCTGTCATTACGGTTTTTAACAAAAAATATTCTGAAAATGTCCATAATTTTCTTTTCTCCAAAAACATCAACGAAGTCCGGATTCCTGTTGATTACGCAAATATGCCACTTGACAAGGCACTTCTTTTAATTGGCGAACACCGCCGGGAAGCAATTGCCGGAATTGAAGATACCGACCAGAAACTCAGGGAATTGTCCCGGGACTGGTATTCCAGGCTGGTTGCCCTCAGGCAGGTCCTCGCGGAACGGGATGAGGAATTACAGGCCTATAATAATTTTGGTGAAACAGATTATACCGTCATGGTCAGGGGCTGGATTCCTAAAAAATATATTCCCAAAACAAGAAAAGCCCTTTTTGAGGCTTTCGGGGACCGTGTTGTCATGACCGAAACAGATGCAACCGCGGAGCAAATGGAACGGGCCCCGATTTTTTATGACAATCCCTGGTGGGCCCGACCCTATGAGTTGTTCATGCAGATTGCAAGTCCCCCGAAATACTTCGAGATCGATCCTTCCCCGATCATGGCGATATTCTTTCCCATTTTTTTCGGTCTGATGGTTGGGGATATCGGTTATGGGATTGTGATTTTGCTGTTTGGAATTTTTATCAGGTACCGCTTCAAAGAAATCAGGTGGCTACACCAGATATCAGGCATTCTCATTATTTCATCATTCCCTGCCATCTTTTTCGGATACCTGTTTGGGGAATTTTTTGGTAATTTCGGGGAGGCAATGGGTTGGATCGCGCCTGTCACCCTGTTTGGAATCACATGGAACCGGATGGAGGCGATTGTACCCCTCCTTGTCCTTACGATTGCCGTTGGGATAATTCATGTTATCCTTGGGCTTGTAATAGGGATCGCGAACAGCATCACCAGAAAAAACCGGAAACATATCTGCGAAAAATGTGGTATGATCGGCATCATACTAGGGCTAATTATCCTGCTTGTAATGATAATGAATCTGCTGCCTTCCTATCTGCTTATCCCTACCGTCGTGGTCATGCTTATTTCAGTGATATTGATCATTTACGGGGGTGGAACTATGGGTGTGATTGAGATAATGGGTACGGTCGGTAATATCCTTTCATATGCCCGCCTCATGGCGATAGGCCTGGCTTCCGTCATTCTTGCAATGGTGGCCAATGCTCTTGGCGGCGCAATGGAAGTCGTCATTATCGGGGTCCTGATCGCAATGCTTCTCCATGCATTAAACCTTATTCTGGCCATGTTCAGCCCTTCAATTCATAGTGTGAGGTTACATGTGGTAGAATTCTTTTCGAAATTCTATGAGGGCGGCGGCATACCTTACCACCCGTTTGCCACAAGCCAATTGCCAGAAAAGAAGTAATTCTACCATATTACCCAAAATGTAAGAAAATTTTGACAATAACTGCAATTCATAATTATTAAACTTTAAATAATATAAGATCATCTGATCGCATTGAGGTTGTAAATGGTAGACTGGTCGATCCCAATTGGTGCAGGGCTTGCTTTTTCCTTTGGTGCGATAGGAACCGCCTGGGCACAATCGCGAATCGGTGCTGCGGGCGCTGCCACGATCGCAGAAAAACCCGACACGTCGGGGACTATCATTGTCCTTGAGGCAATCCCGGAGACGATGGTTATTCTTGGCTTTGTCGTTGCAGCGATGATCATGATCATGATCAAATGAGGCCGCAGCCATCAGTCCCGCTATTTTGTACTGGAAAGGGATTCCGATAAAAAACCTTCAGAAATCCCTTGAATACCCCCTAATCCGCCACAGGCAGAGGTATATGAAAGTGGGTGAATGGGTTTGACAGCCATGAAATATGATCACCTGATACAGTCCATGGAACTGGATGCGGAAAAAAAAATCCAGGATATCAGCGATCGAATCGCCCGGGAACGTAAGGAGATCCAGGATAAGGCACGGGCAGAAGGGGAAAGCGTCAGGATCGAAACCATCTCGAAATTACGAAACCGTGCCGCCATAGAGATGAATAAAAAGCTCTATCAGGCGAGGGAAGAAGTCAACCAAAACGTGGCATTGGAACACGAATCGGCGATAAATGAGGTGTTTTCAAAAGTCCGCCTGGCACTTGACCGGGTACGGGAGAACAGTAGCTATCCCGTCTGGTTCAACATTATGCTCGATGAAGTGCTCAGCGGCATGACCGGGGACGATATCGTACTGCATGTTGATCCCCGGGATCTGGATTTATGCAAAAAACTGGTGCATGACAGGGGTTTGGCCATTCAGGTGCTCCCTGATATTTCCACGGCAGGAGGGTTAAACGGATCATGTTACGAGGGAAAAATCATCGTCCGTAATACGGTTGAGGACCGGTTGTTGAAAGCTAAAAAAATCATGAAATCCAGCATATTCCGGGCATTATATGGTGATTAGGGATGTATGTTGAATACGTCAATGCCCGGGTCCACGGGATGGCAGGGCGTCTGATCGACCGGCATGAGTTCGAACGTCTGATAGCGCAGACTTCGGTAGACGGCGTGATAACCGAGCTTGAAAAAACATCCTACCATGACGATATCCTCGAAGCCCGTGTGCTGCACAAGGGTATCAACTGCATCGAATATGCCCTCCGGACAAACCTTGCTAGAACGTTTAGAAAAATACACGATCTGACAGAAGGAGAGAAATCAGCCCGGTATATTACCCTGATCCTCAAACGGTGGGATATCCAGAATATCAAGACAATCCTCAGGGGAAAAAATATCCAGGCATCGAACGAAGAGATTGCACGGTGCCTCATCCATGCCGGGACTATGGACGAGAGCACGTTGATAGAGCTGTTGAAACAGAGGGATGTCCGGTCAGCCATTGACCTCATGGCGACCTGGAATATAGAATATTCGGTACCCCTGACCCGGTATATCGGGGAATTTTCCGAACAGAGGAACCTCTGGAAACTTGAATATGCCCTTGATGAGTATTATTACCGTTCAGCCCTCGAAAATCTTGCGAAGGGGAACCGTGAAGATCGGGTAGTCTTGGACTTTCTCAAGACCGAGATAGACGCGATGAATGTAAAGAATATCCTGATCCTTCTCAGGGACTCTGTACCTCCCGAGGAAGGAGAAAAAATCCTTCTTGACGGTGGAAAGGTATTTGATCGCAAACACCTCCTCGAAATGATTAATGCACAGGGTATAAGCGATCTCCTGCAAAGACTTGGAAAAACAGAATACGCGTTTCTTATGAACGTCAATCCTGAAAATATCAGGGCAGGAAAAATTTCAGCGATAGAGAAAGAAATTGAGCGGTTCCTCATCCGTAAGGGAATCGCCATGTTCAGGGGGGATCCCCTCTCATTTACCATCGTTATAGGTTTTCTCTGGTCGAAACTCAATGAAATAACCAATATCAGGGTGATTGCCAGGGCCAGGGACGCTGGTCTCCCTGACGACGTGATGGAGGCGGAGATATTCTATGTATAAGTTTGTTATCGTTACCGATCCGGAATCGGCTACAGGATTCCGACTTGCCGGTGTGGAGGTGCTTGAAATAGAAGGAACAGATCAGGCAAAAAAAATGCTCCCCCCGCTCCTGAATGCCGATGATGCCGGGATAATCGGAGTGAGCGAGGAGTTCATGGCGGTCCTTGATCCGGAACTGCTTGCGAATATTGAAAAGAGCTACCGGCCGGTGATCATCCCCATTCCCTCCCGTTCCAGAGGTGTTGCAGCCGGCAGCTACATCGAGCGCCTGCTTCGCCGGGCCATCGGGTATAACATCGTTGTGAGGCGGTAACATCATGGTTGAAGGGATCATATCGAGAATTTCGGGACCGGTAATTCATGCAGAACAGATGAGGGGATCCCGGATGTATGATGTAGTCCGGGTAGGCGAACTCTCCCTGTCCGGCGAGGTAATAAGACTTGACGGTGATAACGCAGTCATCCAGGTGTACGAGGATACATCGGGACTAAAAGCTGGCGAACCCGTGAAAAATACGGGTAATCCCCTTTCCGTGGAACTGGGCCCCGGCCTGCTGTCTTCAATCTATGACGGGGTCCAGCGTCCTCTTTCGGTACTTGCCGAAATGTCGGGAAGTTTTATTTCCCGTGGCATTTCGGTCCCCGGTCTTGACCACGCAAAAAAATGGGAATTCATTCCACTGGCAAAGCCAGGCGACAAGGTCATGGAGGGAGATATCATCGGGACTGTGAGTGAATTTCACCTGGAACACAGAATCATGGTTCCCCCGGGTATTTCGGGTACCATCGGGGAGATTCATCCAGGGGAATTCACGGTCGACGAGGTCATATGTACACTCGGGGATGGCACCGGCCTGAAAATGATGCAGATATGGCCGGTACGCAAGGATCGCCCTTACAAAAAGAAGCTCGATCCCGAACTCCCGCTCCTTACCGGACAGCGGATTTTTGACAGTCTTTTTCCCGTGGCAAAGGGTGGAACTGCCATGATTCCCGGAGGGTTCGGGACAGGGAAAACCGTTTCAGAGCAAACGCTTGCAAAATGGGCCGATGCCCGGATCATCGTGTATATCGGTTGTGGCGAACGGGGTAACGAAATGACCGATGTCCTCACTGAATTCCCTGAACTCGTTGATCCAAGGACAAACCTGCCCCTCATCCAGCGAACGATCATGGTAGCAAATACCTCGAACATGCCGGTAGCTGCAAGGGAGGCCTCGATTTATACGGGAATTACAATCGGCGAATATTACCGGGATATGGGATACGATGTAGCCCTGATGGCGGACTCAACCTCACGGTGGGGAGAAGCACTGCGTGAAGTGTCAGGGAGGCTTGAGGAGATGCCCGGGGAAGAAGGGTACCCCGCCTACCTTGCCACCAGGCTTGCCGCGTTCTATGAACGGGCCGGACGGGTAACGTGCCTCGGCACCGGTGAAAGGATTGGTTCGATTACCGTTGTCGGGGCGGTATCTCCTCCCGGGGGTGATTTTTCGGAACCGATGACGCAGAATACGCTCAGGATCGCGGGGACGTTCTGGGCCCTGGATACGAGCCTCGCAAACAGGCGGCATTTTCCCTCGATCAACTGGATAAAAAGCTATTCGTTATATCTCGAAAGCCTGCAGGAATGGTACAGGGACAATATCGCTCCGGGCTGGAAAGATTTGAGGGACCGCACGATGTACCTGCTCCAGAAGGAGGTAGAGCTGCTGGAAATAGTTCAGCTCGTCGGTCCGGATGCCCTCCCCGAGAATGAAAAACTGATCCTCGAAATCAGTCGCATGATCAGGGAAGATTTTCTCCAGCAGAGCGCGTACAGCGATACCGACTCGTACTGCCCCCTGGAAAAGCAGTACTGGATGCTCCGGGTCATCCATACGTTCCACGAGCAAGCGGGGAAAAAAATGGCCCAGGGTGTTACGCTGCGGCAGGTAATGGGTATCCCGGAGCGCGTGGAAATATCCCGTATGAAAGAAAAAGCCGATGTAACGTTATTAAAGGACCTTGCAAGCGGGATTGGTGACCGCCTGGCTGCCCTGGAGGTGGAGTAAGATGGCATCCCCTGACCTCTCGACCCGTGAGTACCGGACAGTGAATTACGTATCCGGCCCGCTCATATTTGTTGAACGCCCCAGTAATGTTGCGTTCGGCGAGACCGCTATGATTACCCTGCCGTCCGGAGAGGAGAGAACAGGCCAGGTGCTTGAGGTATCCCGGGATCTCGCAGTTGTCCAGGTCTTTGAAGGGACGAGCGGAATCGACAGTCTTAAAACATCGGTCAGGTTCACTGGTGAACTTCCCAGTATCAATGTTTCCCTGGAAATGCTCGGGAGGGTCTTTTCCGGGGTTGGCATACCGAGAGACGGAAAACCCGGGATTATTGCAGATGAAACCGTTGATATATCGGGGATGCCGATCAATCCCTACGCCCGTGACAAACCCTCGGATTTCATCCAGACCGGGATGTCGACGATCGATGGTCTCAACACGCTTGTAAGGGGGCAAAAACTCCCGATATTCTCGGGTCCCGGACTCCCGGCCAACAAGCTGGCCGCTCAAATTGCACGCCAGTCGAGGGTGCTCGGGAGCAAGGAGCAGTTTGCCGTAGTCTTTACGGCCATGGGCATCACGTATAAGGAGGCCTCCTTTTTTATGAAAGATTTCGAGCGCACCGGGGCCCTTGAACGTGTTGTATTCTTTTTGAACCTCGCTGACGATCCTACTATCGAGCGTATCGCAACGCCGCGTGTCGCGTTGTCCGTGGCCGAATATCTTGCATACCGGCATAACCTTCACGTGCTTGTCATTCTCACCGATATGACAAATTATTGCGAGGCACTCCGTGAGATCTCAACTGCGCGCGAAGAAGTTCCCGGAAGAAGGGGATATCCCGGGTACATGTACACGGATCTCGCCTACATCTATGAACGTGCAGGGAGGATAAAAGGAAAAAGCGGTTCGATTACCCAGTTACCGATCCTCACCATGCCTGATGACGATATCACCCATCCGGTTCCTGACCTGACGGGATACATCACCGAAGGGCAGATCGTCCTCTCGCGTGATCTCTTCAGGCGTGGTATCGACCCACCGGTGGATGTGTTGCCATGTCTTTCCCGTCTTATGAACCTTGGGATCGGTCCGGAAAAGACACGGGAAGACCACCGTAATGTGGCGGACCAGTTATATGCATCCTATGCCTATGGAAGAGATCTCAGGAGACTCGTTGCAATCGTCGGCGAAGAGGCCCTTACCGAACTTGATCGGAAGTATCTCACGTTTGCTGACGAATTTGAGAAGAAATTCATATCCCAGGGAGACGAGGACCGGAGTATCGCGTCGACTCTTGATATTGGTTGGGATCTCATGTCAATGCTTCCGGAAGAAGAGCTGAAACGTATCAAACTCGAATACATTAAAAAATACCACCCGGAGTACCGGGCAGGATAATACGATGGAGCAGGTCAACCCCACAAGGATGGAACTCCTGAAAAAAAAGGTACAGATCAGGCTTGCGGAGCAAGGGAAAGACCTCCTGCGCCAGAAGATGGACGCGTTAATCCAGGAGTTTTTTAGGATCATGATGACCGTCTCCCGGTCGCGTGACGAACTGGAGGAGGTGGCCAACAATGCGGACCGTGCACTCGTCATAGCCAAAGCGGTAGATGACAGCATAACGCTCAGATCGGCTTCTTTTGCCACCAAGCGACACATCGTCCTTGACATCCACGGAAAAAATATTATGGGTGTACCGGTTCCGGTTATAGAGAAAAAGAGCATGATATTGAGTGCAATCGACAGGGGGTACAGCATAACCGGGGTATCCAGCCGGATTGACGAGGTTGCTGAAAAGTTTGAGCACGAACTTGACCTGATAACCGGGCTTGCCGAGACAGAGACAGCACTCCGACGACTCGGGGCGGAGATTCAGATGAACCGCAGGCGTGTCAATGCACTGGAGCAGGTCCTTATCCCTGAACTGAAACAGCAGGCAAAATATATCAGGATCACGATAGACGAGCGCGAGAGGGAGGACCTGTACCGCCTGAAAAAAGTGAAAAAAATTCTTGAAAAGAAGAAAAAAAGCCGGCTTGCCAGATAACCGGTAAATCACCATCTGTTCCGGCAAATGTGATTTTTTGGGGGATAGGGTAACGTCCATCCCTAACCTATAGTTAATGCAATTATTTTAACTTCAAATAGACCTAATTGGAAGAGATTTTATTTCTCGTTAGTCTCATTTTTGTTAGGACGTCTATTCAATTAGTTCGCGGTTAAATCTTAAAATTGCGTGATTGGATTCAGTTCTATCCCGATCGGGGTTCCCGCAGCGGCGGGGTAGTGCCCAAAGAGCGTCATCGAATCTCGATAAAGTAAGAAATGTTTAGGTGTCGATGTTACCAGTAGATCCGAATGTAACCTCTTCTTATTGTGTTAAAAATTCAAATATGGAAGAAATCTAACAAACAAGCTGGTGAGTTCATGAGAAACATCGAATGCGTAATTAAATTTCTTAGTAAAGATGGAAAGGTGCTACAATCTTTTCAAAGAGACAAAGACGGCTGGTTTCAAACAAGTTCTAAAGGAATTATCAGACGATGTACGGCCGAACAAACTCTATCACATTTGTTACCTCCTCTTGCCGGTGTCAGCAAAGCAATCGTGAAGGTCGAAAGAATTGAGAAATAAGAAATACAACTCCTACTTTCGGAACTGCTGGTTACACAATCACCTTTCTCTAAATCATTCCGGTCAGTATCACGGTCACATCTTCGATAGCCTTGGTGTCGGTTGAGTCTTTACCCCGGGCCGAATTTCCAATCCTTACGATTGCAATTACATCGGAAAAACCAAGTCTGGAAAAGGCAATTTTTTCCCATACCGGCCGGTCTATGTAAACCCAGCATTCTCCGAGCATACGTTTCAGGACCGTGACGTCGTCTTCCGAGAGCTGCTTCCAGTCTTCACCAAGTCCCCGACGTATTTTTTTAATAGCGTTTTCGACTCCCTTGTCTTTATGGACCAGGAACAGTCTCCTGCCAATTTCGGTCTTTGATACTTCCGGCATAATCCTTATTCTCCCCTCAAAAAACAGATATAATGCGAGATAGCGTGCTTCCCTGATAAATACTTTCCTGATGGATAATGAAACCTGCCTTTCCATGTCTTCCTGTTATCAACGGGAGGCGGTTATCCGATAAAAAGGCCTGTTCCCGGAATTCAAACGGCCGGGAAGAGAGTTGAGGTGTAATCCCTTAAGGGACTACAACCCTGCCCCCGGTCGTCTGACCATCGGAAAAAAATTACTTTGATGTGCTGTTCGTACCGTTGCCTGCGGTTTTGACTGCGGTCAGGTTCGCCGTCAGATTCCCTGTTGCATTTGTCGTTTTGTTGGTGACGGGCGTTTTCATTGTCGCATTCGTGGCAGTTCCATTAACTTCCCCACGGAAAAGTGCCCACTCGTCATACGATGTGCCGTTCGGGAAATTGCACATGCCATATTCATTACCCTGTGCATCTTTCTTGATCGAGAGATTTCCTCCGACCTGGACGCAATAGACCGATGCAGGGTTTGCCATTCCTGTGGCATTACCGGTGGGTGGCGCCATAGTGACGATTTTTGTCGTAGGCAACGGTGTCACCACTGTTGTTGCTACGGGGGTGGTCGGCGTTGTTGTCGGGGTCTGTGTGCATCCGGCAGTCATCATGACAACTGCGAGGATAAGGACCAGTAAAACGGTTGATGTTTTTATCCAGCTCATGTTTGGTTTCACCGGCTTTATACATCAACCGGAGGATTATATATGCGCTATGGTTTATTCACGGGGTCTGAAGGCACAAACAAAAAATTCCTGCTGTTATCGTCGAATGATTACTTTTTCAACTACGTTCATGGATTTGTATTCATATGGTCCGGAGACATGTTCGTTCAGCTCGAAATTTCTCCGGTAATTACTTGCCCCTGCAGGGTTCTATTATCGTAATATAGCGCGATTGTTAATTCCGGCATGGAGATAAACATGGTTGGTATGGGAACGGTGCAATCGAGGATACTTTCAATACACAAAGCAGAAAAAGACAGAATAACCGGGGCTTCGGATGTTATCACCGGATATATTAACGATCCGCATCCCAGAGTACGAAGGGAAGCGATAATTGCACTTGGTAAGCTGAAAGACCCTGAAAGTATCACATACCTCGTAAACGCCCTTTCGGACAGCGATCGCAGTGTCAGGGAAGCCGCTCTGGCCGGAGTGTTGAGAATCGGCTCCCGATCTGCCGAAATACCGGTAATCCGCCTCCTCGGTGACCTGGATCCGGGAATTCGCATCGGAGCTCTTTGCGTGCTTGGCAGAATAGGCACAGAACAATCGATCGGCCCGGTTACCAGGTTGGCAGATGATCCCTTTTTTGATGTCCGGGATGAAGCTGCCAGGGCAGCAACTGAGATACGAAAACGCAACCGGTTATGAAGTTTCATAATAAACCTGCAACTTAAACCCGATTTTGAATACCACCGGAATTTTTTAATATTTGGGACACTGTCGCATGCCGAACCTTCTTCTAGGATAGCTGACAAAGAGTTGATTTAGTAAAGAACTATCGGAATTGTACCATTAAGATTGCTTCAAAGGTGATTTCATGCGTTTAAAAACATCAATATGTTTCAGTTCGGTGATCAGTATTCTCATACTCCTTCTCCTTTCGGTTCCTGTATCTGCCGAAGATACCTGGTTAGGGATAGCGCCTCAGGACCAGGTCATCGCCTGGGAAAAATTGAACGAGAATGCAAACATGGCGAATCTTTTTCCTTATGCTACGGCAGGGACCGGGTCTGGATTGTTTATGCCCGACCAGGCAGTCTGGAAGCATCTCCTGGACGACCAGCTGACTCTGACGGTGCCCAATCAGCCATCAGTCCAGCCGGCACCTGCACTGGGTCAGCTAACAATTGACGGGACACCAGTGAGTGATCTTTTCAGGAAAGCAATGGATAATTACCGGGCAAACCCACCAAAAAGCCCTGTCGTCCCAGGAGCTAATGAAACGATTTATTCAAACCAGATACCTATTAACTGGTTATAACACATACGCAACTACAGGATCTGAACTATGTCATCGGAAAAACGGAATCTGATCGGTGGAGCGGCATTCCTGGTATCTCTTGTGCTGTTCGTCGTCCCGGTCTCTGCAGGAATCGTAATTCCCGGAGATCCGGGGTACAGCGGTATTGCGTCCTATGGTAATAACTTTCATTTTACACCCTTTACTCCTGCAGCTCAATTATCAAACAGCTATGCATTCTCTCGTAATGCGATAACCGCCTATAACAGCGATGCAACTTCGGGAATACCTGGCCTTATGTACGGTTATGCGCTCCCCGGTTCACTTCCCCAGACGGGCAGCTTGTTCTCTCAGGCAATGGCGAATTATTATACCAATCCCCAGCCCTTAACGAACCCTACACCTGCAGACTTTGTCGTACCTGGCATCTCAGACGCGGATACATACTACTATGCAATTCCGGGTTGCAGCGGATCCGGATATTAAGGGGATCAACGCGGATATCCCCGTCTAATTTTCTGTGATATTTTTGATAACCTGTCGAATCGGCAGATTAATTATTTTAACGATTTACCATTGTCCCGGGAGCAGGGCTACAGAATTCCAGGCAAGCAGACCCCATTATGGTCCTTTTAAGCCGGGACGAATCGGTGTTATCGGCTCCGGATACCTATAAGGTCTACCGGATGGCATAACTCTCGCGTACCGTCCAGTGGCCGGAACCAGATTATATAATCTCTTGGATACATATAACGGAGTATAGCGTCAGCACGGTGATACGGAGTGAATCAGAAAATGTCTCGAATATCAAGGGCAGTATGGCTTGGATTGGCAATCGGTGCAATGGTCCTCCTGATTCCGGGTTCCGGTGCAGCGTTAACACTGCCAGCCAGCAGCAGTCTTACCCTCTCCAGCGCGGGCTTAAACACGTTGCACGGCTCTTCCTTCCCCCTGTCCGAGTACAGCCTTTTAAAAAGCCCCCTGCTGAGCCAGGGTTATACGACTGCACTGATCAATTCCGGTACGGGGTTTACCACCCCCTTCACAACCCAGACTGGCACGGGAACAACTTTGTCCACGGGTAGTTCATCCCAGTTGTCCGGTCTTTTTTCCGGAGCAATGGCAAATTATTATAAAAATCCCCCGAAACCGATCAGCAATCCCAGTCCTTCGGGATTCCTGACCACCGCTCTCGGATCTGACGAATCCTGGGATGCAATATTCAACCCGCCGCCGGTGTATTACGTTTGTGGCTGCGGATAATACAATTTGGGTGAGGTCCCACACCTACCCCTAAATCTTTGCCAACTGGACGATTTTCCGAATTTTTAGCTTGTGTTTTGGAGCCCCGATCATAGGTCTGCCTGTCGCAGCAACAGGATTTATCCTGCTGGTCCGCGGGTTAATTCTGTCTGTCCTCTTTGTCTCATCGGTCCTCGGTGAACTGATCTTCTCCTGGATTAACTATAAAGGAAAAGACTGGCTTGCATTTATCGTGGGATTCGTGATCCTGCAGATCCTTTTCAGGATACCATTTGCCGGTTGGATTATCGCCGTTATTACCATAAGTTTAGGGCATGGGGCTCTGCTCTATGCGGTGTATGAAAATCGTGCGGCGATCCCTGGAAAAAAACCCGCATAACGGCAAAAACTGATCTCTTAATTTTTATTTCCCTGGCCGGACCAGCAGGAATATGTGTCCCTAACCGTGTCTTCACGGATTGGGTCTTATTGGGACCGGCATTACCCTCCCTTCCAGTCGTCTGTTTGAACATCACCGGCACTGTGGCGCATTCAACAACGGATCTAAACCGACCTATTCTTCCCGTATAACGAAAAATGGAAATCTATAAGGTAATTCATCTGGAATACCTCAATATATGTGTGCCCGCTTCCTGGAATCGCTCTTCAGGCCGAACCCCCACATCGTGGAAAGCCCTCCTCCTCCTGTAATCGCACACGGAGCCGGTATGCAGGTGCCGGAATTCAAGCAAAAACCTTATTTTATCGTTGCCTCGGTTGAAATGGGAAACACAACGACCAAGTGTATCCTGACGGGAGTGAACCTCGAGACCGGGATGTCCTATGTAATAAATAAAACGGTGAAGATGAGCCGGGATGTCAGGAAGCCGAGACCCGGAGAGGAAATTTTTGGCGAAACACTCGACGGGACGCAGCTGACCAGGGAATCGGTGACAGATCTCGTCAGGGAGACGCTCCTCCAGTGCCACCGGGAAGTCCATCTCGATGTTCATTACGACCTCGATTTTGTTGTCCGGAGTACCGGTGTCGTGGCGGCGATGGACTCGCCTGACCAGGTCGGGGTCTTCGTGATCGCCCTCGCGAACGGCTGCCTGCTTGCGGGTGTACCGCCAAAGAAGATGACCCCGCCGATGTCCAAAGCAAACCAGCCTGAAAAACTCCAGCCCTTCAGCTTTGCAGATAAAGTAGTCTTTGTCGGGGCTGTGGCTGGCGTTGTTCCTCCTGTAGGGAGCACGGGGGTGGAGATGGTTGCGAACGAAATGGAGGGCGAGCTCGCGATGGCCGGGATCAAAGAGGGAGCCA
Organism: Methanoregulaceae archaeon; assembly: GCA_035543455.1. Taxonomy (GTDB): domain Archaea; phylum Halobacteriota; class Methanomicrobia; order Methanomicrobiales; family Methanospirillaceae; genus CAIKOD01. The sequence continues at coordinate 20,141 of DATKKE010000019.1, read as the reverse complement.
AATGGACATCTGTCGATTTCAGAAACCCATGTGTTTCCGTTGATTTCGGCACTACCCTTGATGGGAGGATTACGAGCGATGTGGCACCCGACGACCCCAATCCCTTTGCAAAAACGATTGGTAATTTCTGCGGCCTGGCTGGCGCGATTCCCGATGCCCTGGTCAGGGGTACTGGTCTTGTCGACGGCCGGACCGGAACCGCACTTGACATTTTCGGGGACAGGAGCATTCTCGGCGGGATATCGTTCCGGTCGAATCGCAGAGCAATTGAAGACTACGTTGAAAGGTGCCATAAGTCGATTGACATCCGGATTGTGCCCCCGGAACGGCGCAGGTTCGGCAGGGTCCCGGTATATGCGGATGTAGCAAAGGCATCGGGAGTGGCACTGATCGGGTGTGATGCAGGTACCGAGGGCAGTGGTCTTAACGATCTCAAGGCAATAGGAGAGGAAATTTATAAAGCCTATAACCTCGGTTTCCTCAACGAGGTTGTCGACCGGGTCTGTGCAGGTATGGCCCTGCGGCTAATCGATGTGGCAGTGGAAGAACACCTTGTATTTCCCAACAGTTCTATCGGATTCACCGGAAGGGCGGCAATATCAGGCCGGAAACCAGAATATATCCTCGAGGGGATCATCGATCGCAAGCTTTTTTCCGACCCAAACGAACATCTCGTCTTCGTCGACGACGGGCTCGCCAGGGGTGCAGCCCTGATGGGCCGCTGCATGAATTCACTGGGAAAACCCAGGAATCCGATTGGCGGTGTCCGGGGCGGGCCGTGCATAATGAACAGACGTATAAAGGCAGGAAAATAACAGGAATAAAGAGTTATCATGACACTGGATCCTGATGTACCAGCGGGTGAAGAGAGAAAACAAGAGAAGGATGAGGGAACCGCCAAACAGGCAGGCACTCCCGTCCCTGAAGAGCAGTTATATGACCTTGTCATACCTCCGGGAACTCCACAGACCATCATTATGGATATCGTGGGAAATTATGAGGTAAAACTGGTGGAAAGAAAAGAACGCCTGCATTTTGCGAATATGGACGGCGATGAACGGGAACTCCTTGCATTCCGGGGGAAACTGGAGGTCATGCAGAACGTGGAGAAATATTTTTACCAGAAAATGAGGGAATTTATCGGGGACACCTGAAGGAGATCCAGACATACTGCTCATCCGGGTTTTTCTCCTGCTGGTGGATCATTTGTGATCTCTGCCAGTACCTTCTGCTTCCGGAACAATTTTTCTTCCCTGAATTTTAATAAATTTCCCGTTTTTCTCAATTTTTTTACCTTACGTTTGCATTCAGAATATCATATAACCGGACGCTCCGTGGTCGGTATCACTACTGTGATGGTTAGGGTAGTGAGAGCTCAAAAAAATGTCTTTGTTCCTTTCAGCCTGATAACCGTTTCCAACAGCTTTCTAATGGGCAAGGGGCAGGTTCAGGGTGAACCCCTTAGTCAAACCGTGATGGATAAAAGGAGAAGTGGGGAATTCTCCAGGGCCAGAAAACTAATTGAAAAGTATGACTCTGTTTTTAGAAAAATTCCTGGACGGCGAGATATTTATCATTTACCGAATCGTATGCAACGCCCACACCCAGGTTGGTATAGTCTGCACCATTTAAATCAAGAATATTTTCCCGGTGGTCCGGACTGTTCATCCACGCATTTACGATGAACTGGGCGACCTCGTCAGGAGTGCCCTGGATATGCTGCACCATCGCGATATTCTCTCCGACACCGATCCGATAATAGGTATGATAGTCTTTCTCGACATCGTACCCATGTCGTTTCGCCCTTTCGGTGGGGCCTTCGCCATCGGGGTTGATATGATCGAAGAAATTGCGGGTGGCCATGTCAACCGCATCGTCACGGGCGATATCTGACAGTTTGCTGTCATATACGAATGACGATTTTCCAGCTTTCGCCCGTTCGATATTCGTATAGTAAAAAATCCGTTGTTCGACAGTTCGTGTAGTATCACTCACATATTCCCGGGTATTTTGCGCATCCGGCTGAGATGGAACAGCGTTCAGGGGTGGAAATGGTATTCTTGGCAGGGATGACTGGCCGGTAATGAACATATTGGTTTTCAACAGAGGTGTTCCTGATGTCGGGATTGGAAATTTTGTGGAGGAGGGAATTGTCAGGGGCTTGATAGTGGTTGGTACCGTATCCGCCTGGGGTATTGTTCCCGCAGGTGCCCATGAGGTCTTCAGGGGCGCCATCAGGGTTGTCGACTCTCGAAAACCCGGTGCGGTAATCGGTGTTGCCTGCATATTGCTCCCCCGGTTAAATATCGTAGTGCCTGTAGTATTTCGGAATAAAGGACTTTTTATTGCGAGAACGGTAATTACCGGCCCATTCAGACAATTATATCCAACAGGGGTTATGAAATAGCCCGGGGCGACCAGGTGTAATGAAATAGGATCTTCACCGGAAATCAAGCCAGTTCCTGCACAATCCGCGGAAACGGGTATTGCGCATAATATCCCGGCCATTATAAGAATTGTCGGGTAAACAAGGAATGAACGGATGTTCATGATAGGTATCTGATCATTACCCTGGTAATCTGATAAAAGACTTCGGGTGGATCCAGCTCCCGTATGTTTATCTGATCATCCGATTAGTCATTGTATGATGCCCCGATTTGTACAGGACCGGCTTCCAAGGGTTAATATACCTGATAACAAGACATCTTGTCGCACGCCAAAGGAAATGGTTAAATGAATTCCAATCATTTGTATTATGATCGAATATCCGATAAACGAGGGATTTAATGAAGAGAAATATAAAAGTTGAAGGATTACGACAGATCCCCCTCGAGCAACAGGAAATTGAGCTCGTCGAGAGAAAATGCCTTGGTCACCCCGACAGTCTTGCCGATGGAATTGCAGAGTCGATAAGCAGGGCCCTCTGTAAAGTCTACCTTGAGGAGACAGGTGCAATACTCCACCATAATACCGATCAGGGTGAGATCGTCGCCGGTGAATCTATTCCCGCATATGGAGGCGGGAAGATTATAAGGCCGATTTATGTCCTTCTTGATGGACGGGCAACAAAACAATTCGAGGATAGGCACATTCCCGCCGATGCGATTGCCGTTGAAACGGCCCACCGGTACCTCCACGACACCTTGCCGACCCTGAACCTTGAGCGTGATGTGATAATCGACTGCAGGCTCGGAACCGGATCGACCGATCTTAGGGACGTTTTCAAACCCTGCGAGGCTAAAATCCCCCGTGCAAACGATACGTCATTCGGTGTCGGCCATGCACCGTTCTCGGAAGTCGAGACGATCGTGATGGCCGCCAGCAATTACATCGACGATACGTTGAGGCCGGAGATGCCGGTTATCGGCCAGGACATAAAAATCATGGGTCTCCGGGACAAGGACGAGATCACCCTGACGATTGCCTGTGCGATGGTTGACCGGTATTGCCCGGGTATAAACGAGTATGTCGAGTACAAGGAAATTTTAAAAGAACGCATTGAAAATGTTGCCATGCGCCATACGAAGAGGAAGATCGACGTCCATGTAAATACGGCGGACGATATAACCTCGGGCAGCGTGTACCTGACCGTCACCGGGACATCGGCAGAAATGGGAGATGACGGGTCCGTAGGCCGTGGAAACAGGGCAAACGGTCTTATTACTCCCAACAGGCCCATGAGTATGGAAGCCACAAGCGGTAAAAATCCCATAAATCACATCGGGAAAATTTACAACATCCTTTCGACCCAGCTGGCCAATGATTGCGTGGCCAGGGTGGAAGGGATTGAGGAGATTTATATCAGGCTCCTGTCCCAGATAGGGACTCCGATAGATTTCCCGCTCGTGGCAAGTGTTCAGGTACTTCCGTGTAAAGGGTATGAATTAGCTGCCCTGAAGCGCGATGTGGAAGCAATTGTCAACGATGGCCTCGCGACAGTAACCAGTGTTACAGAAAAGGTCATTAATGGCGAGATCAGGACCTTCTGATCGGACGATGAAACCGGGAAAGCAGATCAGGCAAGCTGACAAACACGGTTCACCAGGTATAATCAGGCTGGCAATACCGAATAAGGGGAGGATTTCGCAGCCTGTCATGGAACTGATGGAGAAATCAGGCCTGCACCTCCTGGATTCCGGGCAGAGAAGGCTGATTTCCAGGACTCCTGACCCCCATATCGAGGTTTTGTTTGCAAGACCCGTAGATATTCCTGAATACGTGGCGACAGGGTCGGCAGACCTCGGGATCACCGGAAGGGACCTGGTGGCTGAACGGGGGTCCCAGGTAGATCAGCTCCTCGATCTCGGGGTAGGGAAAGCCACTCTTGTCCTGGCGGTCGGGGAGGAGTCGCCTGCGAAGTCGGTGCAGGATCTTGCAGGTGCAAAAATTGCGACAGAATTCCCGTCTATAACCCGTTCTTATTTTAAACGGCACAAGATTCCCGTGGATATCGTCCAGGTCGGGGGAGCATGCGAGGCCACCCCCTACCTGGGTATTGCAGATGCGATTGTCGACCTTTCAAGCTCGGGCGACACATTACGGTCAAACCGGCTCCGGATACTTGACGAGGTACTTAAAACGAGCACCGTGTTGATTGCAAACCCGGTTTCGGCGCACGAAAAATCGGAAAAGATCGAGGAGGTCGTCCTCGCACTCGAGAGCGTTATCCACGCACGAGGCCAGTGTTACCTGATGATGAATGTGAAACGGTCCTCGCTCGAGAATGTGAGGAGTGTCCTCCCTGGTTTATCGGGACCCACCGTGATGGAGGTCGCTTCCCTGGAGGACCTCGTGGCAGTCCATGCTGTTGTCGCCGAAGAACGGGTGTACCAGCTCATAAACCTCTTAAAAAGGGCAGGGGCTAAGGACATCCTCGTCATGTCGATTGAACGGATGATTCGCTGATTTCGATGAAGATCTTTCCTGCTGTGGATATCCTCGATGGCCGGTGCGTCCAGCTGGTGCAGGGACGGAGAGAAAGCGCAACGTTTTTCGGAGAGCCCCGGTCATGCGCCCGCCGCTGGCTCGATGAGGGTGCCGACGCACTTCATGTCGTCAACCTGGATGGAGCATTCGGAAATGCCGGCCGTAATGTGGAGATGATCAGGGACCTTATCAGTGACACTGGCGTGAGCATTCAGCTTGGCGGTGGGATAAGAACGTGGGACGATGCACTGGGCTGGCTTGATTCGGGTGTTGAACGTGTCATCCTTGGAACACTGGCAATCAAACAACCCGGAATAATCAGATCGCTTTCCGATGAATTTGGGAAGGAAAGGATCATGGCCGGAGTTGATGCCAGGGGTGGCCAGATTACCATTGAAGGCTGGCAGGAAACCGCCGGGGATTATCTGACCTGGGCAGAGAAATTTGAACAACTCGGTGCCGGTTCCCTCCTGTACACCAATGTGGATGTCGAGGGGCTGGAGAAGGGAGTACAATATCCTCCAATAAAAGCTCTGCTTGACTATATCACGATCCCGGTGACGGTCGCAGGAGGTATTTCCGGGGTAGAGGATATTTATGGTCTTCGGGAGATTGGTGTATATGGTGCGGTTCTCGGCTCAGCACTCTATAGTGGCAGGATCAGACTCAGGGATGCAATTGAGGCGGCAGGATGAGAAAAACTGAACAAAAACGGGTTACCAAGGAGACGGATGTCCGGGTTTACCTCGATCTGGATAGTCAGCCCGCATGCACCGCAGATACCGGACTTCCCTTTTTTGACCATATGCTCTCTGCATTCGGGAGACATGGACGATTCGGGCTTTCGGTTACTGCAAAAGGCGATCTGGAGGTTGACAGTCATCATACGATCGAAGATGTCGGGATAGTGCTCGGTGAAGCAATCCGGGTTTCGATTGGCGACGGTCGTGGCATCAGGCGGTTTGCACATGCGATTGTTCCCATGGACGAATCGCGGTCGACAGTAGCAATCGACTGCAGCGGCAGGGGATATCTGCTCTACGAGGGACAATTTTCTGGAAAAACCATTGGCGGAATCGATGCAGATATTTTCGAGCATTTCTTCTACAGCCTTTGCACAAGGGCAGGTATCACTGCGCATATCATGTTTGCAGGCCGGAACGATCATCATAAATGCGAGGCAATGTTCAAGGCATTCGGTATTGCCCTTGGCCAGGCCGTTTCCGTGTATGGGGATGGTACCTCTATACCTAGTACGAAAGGGATGCTGTAACAAGGCACTCTGAAAACAGGTTACCCTCGCCGGGTAAAATTATCTGCCACCTTGATTTGGTATAAACCGTGACTTTTTTTTCAGAAGAAGGGGGATAGTTATGCTGACTTTGCTGCCAGCTCGACATCCTCTTCCTTGATCGTCTTACGTCCTGCATGGAGCGCGAGCCTGTTTGCTTCCTTTGTCAGGTGAGCAATGTATGCTTCTGCTTTTGCAACAAGTGCAGCAGCTGCATCGCTACCGACTCTTTCTGCTCCGTTTTTCTTTGCAATTCTTACAACTGCAGCAATAGGTAAATCTGCCATTGTATTACCTCAAACAAAAATGTATCACCAAATATTTAAACATTTCTCAAATATTGTCCAATTTTTCGCAGAATATCCCATCCGGGACATCTGCGGGGGTCACTGATCATCCAGGCCCTGAATAGTAGCTGTCTATACCAATAACCCTAAATATCAGTTTTTTCAATAAAAGCATGCCGATAACGTGATTTTATTGTTTGGACAAAGAATCTGCAAGCATTATCGCATTGACGTAATCTGGTGATGCGCGCGAAGTATCCACAAATATTCTGTCGATATTTACCACCGGTGCACCGTGACCTTTTCCTGCACCGAGGAATGTCAGGGTCCGGAAAATCAGGTTGCCGGAAATGCCGTCGGGGGCAATTATCAGCCCGGAATCCAGAATTGCGTCTTCGATCAGTATCTCACGATGAACCGCTCCGGACAGCCTCGCCACAAGCTCAGCATCAGCGAGGCTCTGATCGACCCGTGCATTTCTTCCCACATCGCCGATCCGACCTCCTGAAAGTACCGCAACCCGTTCTGTAAGGCCAAACTTCCCGGCTATTTCCCTTCCTTTTTTTACAAATATGACTTTTTCTCCGACAGACCAGCCCTCATCCACTCCAACCGGTGCAAGAAGGAATTTTTTGCCATCAGCTGTTTCAAGGAGTGCAATCCTCTCCAGGTGATCGACTCCAAAGACCCGTTTGAGGGCCGAAAGTGTACTGTTCGCGGGCAAGGTGCCGCGGATAGCAGCCCTGAGCATCCCTGATCTGAGATCCTCCACGAGATCTTCTTCCGGGCACATTGATTCATGATAAGCGATATCACCCGCATTATCCGATACCCTACCAGGTTTACAGTAAACAATTATCTCTTTCCCGTGACCGGATTTTCTGATACTGGCAATGACTTTTTTGATGTCATCCAGGGCACCAATCCCGATTTTTTTCATCATTCTCCAGGCCCGGTGAAGAGGCTCATGATACCGTTTTCTGCAAAATCGAATACCAGGGTACTCTCATTTTTATACGTTATCCTTAAATCGTGGCTGTTGTCTACCGTCCCGATGACCCGGGCCGTAATACCGACCATCTCAAATCGGGAACAGACTTCGGCCGCATTATGTTCGTCAGCAGTCAGAATGAATCCCATTCCCGGGTACATCCTGACCCACAGGTCGAAGCCGATGGAATTCTTTTTCAGGTCGGGCCTCGGAATGGCGTCAAGATCGATCGATGCCCCCTTGTTGCTCACTTCGAGAAGCATACCGAGGGTCCCGATAATTCCAGGGTTGCTGATATCCTTCCCTGCTGTGACGAGGTGGGTCTTTCCCAGTTCCCCTAGCAGCCGGATCTGGGCGCGGACATACTCCGGTGATTTCATTGTCACTGAGTCCCAGTTCAGGATACACGAAGGATGAACTCTGCCCGACAGATCAATAGCGGCGATAACCTTGTCACCCGCCCGTGCTGTATGAGAATAGATTATCCCATCCACATCCGCGGTGCCAAGGATAGCCACATCGATAACGCTGTACGGGGTGTCAGGGTGCAGGTGGCCGCCGACGATGGGAACGCCAAACTGGAGCGATGCATCATGCATCCCCTTGATGACCTGCTTCATAATGGAATCCGAAGCGATCGAAAAGACATCGACCATGGCCACGGGCTTTCCTCCCATTGCGGCAATATCATGGATGTTGACGAGCACAGAACAATACCCGGCCCAATAGGGGTCGGCTTCCATCAGTTTACTCCAGATGCCGTCCGCGGCAAGGAGCAGTGCTTCATCTCCGTGGCGGATTACAGCGGCATCCTCCCCGAACGAGGCGATCACCTCGGGGGAATCGATCCGGATTGCCTTGACCATCTCTCCGATAGCATGCTTCCGTTTCACGCCCTCATATTCCCTGACCGCGAGTGCGATTTTTTCCGTGGAACAGCTGTAATCCACAAATATCACCGGTAATAGAACAATGCAGTAGCTACTTCGGTCTCATCAGACATAATTTATTTGATATACCGTCGATACGTTCCTCATGGACTGGACGGAAAAATACCGGCCTTCCCATCTCTCCGAAATCATCGGGAACGGTACCGCTGTCCGCCAGATGCTTGACTGGGCAATGGGCTGGAAGCGGGGGACAAAACCACTCCTCGTATACGGGAAACCCGGCACCGGCAAGACTTCGGCAGCTTATGCCCTCGCACACGATATGCACTGGGAGACCCTCGAGCTGAATGCGAGTGACCAGCGGACCAAGGCGGTGATAGACCGGGTTGCCGGGGCTGGCAGCACATCGGGGAGCCTGACCGGTGCCAAACGACGGTTGATCATCCTTGACGAGGCTGATAACCTTCAGGGAACGTCTGACAAAGGGGGAGCGAAGGCCATACTCGATATCATCCGGGATGCGCGACAACCTGTTATCCTCATCGCCAATGATCTCTACGGTATTGCGGGGGACATCAGGGCAGCCTGTGAACCAGTCCAGTTCAGGGCTCTTCCTGCCCGATCGATTGTCCCGCACCTGAAATCGATCTGCCTGCGGGAACATATCGGGTGTGGAGAAGTTGCTCTAAAAGATATCGCAGGAAGCGCCGCCGGGGACGTACGGGCCGCTGTAACCATGCTCAACGCCGCATCGATAGGAAAAGACAGGATTGACGAAACAGATGTCCGGACTTCAAATAAAGACGAACGGGCGAGCATTTTCCAGCTGATTACCGCAGTGTTCGGGAGAACGACCGGGGACGAGCTGATGAAGATCTCTTATGAAATCGATGACACTCCGGACTCCATATTGCAATGGGTGGAGGCAAATCTGAAGGCTTTGAAAGAACCTTCGCGGGAAGCAGAGGCATACCAGTACCTTTCGAGGGCCGATGAGTATATCGGAAATACGTATCGCCAGCAGTATTACACACTCTGGCGATATGCCACGGCCAGCATGCTGCTCGGAACCAGCATTGCCGCCGGAGGAAAAGGAATTCATGAAAAGATAAATTCACCCCGGAGATGGCAGAAAATGGCATCGTCACGACGCCAGAAAACTACCCGGACAGAACTTCTCGGAAAACTCGGGGACCTGATGCATATGTCCCGCCGGAACGTGCGTGACGGTTATCTCTCCATGGTTTCGATCCTCGCTGAAAAGGAATCTCTTTCGTATGCAAGAGAATTCAATCTTGATACAGACCAGCTGACGCTCCTTATACATGACCGGGTTAAAGCGACAGCCGTCATGAAACAGATAGCCGGAGAAAGGAAGGATGAAGAGAAACGGGAAAAAATCCGGGTAAAAAAAGCGGCATTACAAGAAGAAAAGGCTGAAAAAAAGGAGGTACAGGAACAAGGTCCTGAAAAATCCGCAGAAACAAGCCAGTGCCCGCCTCCACCGGAACCTGAAAAGGTATCGCGGGGCAGAGGAAAGCAGTCAACGCTTTTCTAGTTCCTATCTCCCTTTCTGCGATAACGGTGGATAACAACCCCCTCGCAATCGAGTATCTCGCCCCCGTCGTTGTACCCCTCAAAACCAAGATGGTACACGATAAGATCGCAATTGAGTCTTCGTGCAAGGGCCAGGAGCGGGGGCATCATCTCCTCTGCGGGACGTATTGAATATATCAGATCGGCCTCAGCATAGAGAGGGATATCGGGCGAAACTACATCATCGGTGAAAAAAAATACACCTGGCGGCGGATCTTGATTTTTCAGGTCCGTACACCGGATATTAACTGCCGACCGTGAAATCAGCTCTGCGGCGGTAAAATTTGAACCGACTCCGACTTCAACGACGTTATGATAATGATCCGCGATGTACCGGCCGATACATTGTTCAATACGTTTATACCCGGCCATCTGAGAATAATATTGGAATGGATGTCCTTATTTTTTGGGATCGCCGGGCCCCCTCAGGCCTTGCCAGGCCCGTGCTGCGGTGTATTTCAGGAATCACAGGCTTTTCCGCAGATATATCTGAAAACCCCGTCATTATCAGCGGATATGTGCGACACAGGGACCAGGTAAATGCATGTACGGTCCTCGATGATCTGGCGACTTTCGGACAACTTCATAATATCAAACCGCCTGTCCTCCTCGTGCTCGGGCACGATATATTTGCGCCGGGCCTTGACTTTGTATTCGGGCTTGCAAGGCCGCCATCCCACGTTTCGGTTGTGTCGAGCGCCCGTCTTGACAACGAATATTACGGGCGTGATAAAAATGATGAAGACCTGATCGACCGGATTTCAAAAGAAGGATCGCATGAGATCGGTCATCTTTTTGGTCTCGCGCATTGCAGCGACCATGAATGTATCATGTATAATCCCCACACCCTCGACGAGCTCGACGGCAAAAAGAAAGAGTTCTGTTCGTCATGTTCGAAAGCACTTTTCAAGGGAAAACAAGCGGTCGATTTCAGGAATGATTTTGGATAAGAAAACAGTCCTGCCGGTTAGTCAATCGGAGATCATCTCCCGGAACGGAAAAACAGGTGAGGATCCAGATGCAGTTAATTTAGCGATTCAGGCCATTAAAATCATATTCAGAGAATTATGTGAGGTATTTTAGAATATCCATCGATCTCTTTTAATTTGTAAAAAAAAGGGAATATCATCCCTGCTGGAACACGGTCAGGACAAGAGCCGTTATCAGGGGGAACTGCCTGAAGGATATCCTGTTACCGGCAATCTGTTTTATCGCATCGGCACTGCTGATGAGGCTGTTCTGAGAAATTGCATTGGTCTGTATTGTTGGCTGCTGGACCAGTGTGGTTCCCAAAGACTTCACCTGAGAGGATGATCCCTGGACCGGCATAATGAATGGCGAGACAGATGAAGAGGGCAGCCGCTGGATCAGCTGGCCTGTATTGGTTATGCTGTTCTGCGGCAGGACCACCTGGGTCGCCTGGGCCTTCGGCAGTTTTATGATTCCCGATGCTCCTACGGCCGTTCCCGGCGTAGAGACATTCACGTTATCGGTCAAGACATCGCCGAATGGGATTAATTTCTTTCCTTCCGTTGAGTTAAGGGTATAAACCAGCCAGAACCGTAGCGTATACGTTCCGTTTTTCATCGGGCACGGGACGTTGATATTGAAGGGGAATGTGTATGACTGCCCTGGTTGTATGACAACGCTATCCGGTATCGGGTTTTGGGAAGGATCGAATGTGAACCCATCATTCGACTGGGCAAGGCAGATCACGTGGTTCTGTGAACTCCACGCAATTGTCCCGGTGTTTTCGAACGTTACCGTTACATTGGCATAGGACCCGCATGACTTCATCGTTCCCGGGATTGTGTCACCTGCAACTGCCGAGTCGTAGGGGAGCACGGGATGAGCGAATGTGATCACCGGCAGTTGTCCATTGCCGGTTGGTGATGGTGGTTTAGGCACGCCGCCAAGCGGGTAATAATCTCTGTTGTTTGCGTCGATTTTGAATGCATGGTCTACGATACCATCGCCCCGGTCATACTGGGCGATCTGAGAGAAGCCGGTGCCGCTTGGGTTTGCCCAATAGTTGCCGGCAAGTTTCGGTCCACCGATGATATTCCCTCCGGCTGGTGCATCAACAGGCAGGATGTTCCATTCATTTGTGCTGATCCCGTCGGTCTGGACGTTATTGTTGTTGTTGAAGTAGTTGTTATAGATCAGGTTGTTGTACGAATTGTTGACCGAGATCCCGGCCAGGCTGTTCAGCTCGATATAGTTGCTTACAATGGTGTTGTTGTCCGAATTGGTCAGGTTAACGCCTGAATAGCCATTGTTATCGAACGTGTTGCCGCTGATGGCATTCCAGCCCGACGGATCGATGAAAATTCCGTTCATCACATTGTTGGTGACAGTGTTCCCGTCAACCGTGTTGTAACTGGAATTATTCATCGAGATGCCATTACCCTGATTATTCGAGACACTGTTACCGGAAAGTGCGTTGTTTCCGGAGTCGAATAGTCCGATACCATCGGCCTGGTTGTGATTTACTTGGTTTAGCGAAACGACGTTATTATCTGATTCCTGGACATTAATCCCGTTGTTGAGGTTGTATGACACATTGTTCGATGTGACCTGGTTCTGTGTCGCGTGGTTCAGCGTAATTCCCGCCTGTCCATTGGCTCCGTTCATCCCCACATTATTGTTGACTACCGTATTGCCTTTGGAATAATCAACACGGATCCCCGATCCGTTATTATATTGTGCGATATTATTCTGGACCCAATTATTATCGCTGTCATTTCCGATCCTGATTCCTGAGAGGTTGTTATGGGTTGCAATATTGTCAGTCAGTATCGAACCGCTCGAATTCAGGAGATTTATCCCGAAGGCATTGCGGTTGAACGAAGCATTGTTCCCGGACAGGATTGTCCTGTTCGAATAATCGAGCACTATCCCTGTAAGTGTGTTGTTGATAGCAGTGTTCCCGGTCAGGTTGTTGTCGTCGGAACCGAGTATCATGATTCCCCAAATCTGCTGGTTCCTGCCGCTGAGGGTTCCTGCCGTGTTGTCGAACAGGGTATTGTTGTCGCTCGATTCGATGATAAATCCTGCAATAGTATTATTGAATGCCGTATTGCTCGTCAGGGTGTTATTGTCCGAACCGCCGAGAATGAATCCTTCAAGGTTCCTCGTCGCCGTATTATTTGTCAGGGTATTGTTGTCCGAACTGTCGAGTACGAATCCTACTAGGTTCCTCGTCGCCGTATTATTGTTGAGCCGGTTGTTGTCCGAGTTCTCGAGCAATATTCCGACATCGTTCAAGGTTGCCGTGTTGCTATCGAGCACATTGATCGTGGAATTATCAAGACCGATACCGGCCATGCCATTCGAATACACCATATTATTCAGAAGGTTATTGTGACTTGAATTGGTCAGGTTGATCCCGAACTCCTGAGGTGTTCCAAGGGCTGTGTTATACGCCCGGTTACCCGTAAGGTTATTCCATGTCGAATTCAGCAGGAATATCCCGTTAATGCCATTATCATAAGCGTAATTTCCGTTGAGGCCGTTATGGGCAGAATTATTCAGAATTATACCGTCGAGACTGTTGTTGAATGCATAATTGCCTGCGAGTGAATTGTTCGAGCTCTGCGTGAGATTAATTCCATACCGTTGCGGACCTCCGAGGACGCTATTATAAGCCTGGTTCCCGGTCAGGTTATTCCAGTTCGAGCCGGTCAGCACTATACCGTTGATCTGGTTGTCGAATGCGAAGTTGCCGGTCAGGTTATCGTGATTCGAATTATTGAGGATAATACCGTCGATACTATTGTTGAATGCAAAGTTACCGGTCAGATTATTGGCGTTACTCCCGGTGAGATTGATACCGAACTGCTGCTTCGATCCGGCAATGTTATTGTTGGCGATATTCGAATCGAGAAGGTTCAACGTGGAGTTCGCAAGCAATATTCCGTTTATTCTGTTGTTGTAGGCTACGTTACCTGTGAGGTTGTTGAGACTGGAATTTACCAATATTATTCCCGTATCCGTGTTATTGAAGGCATAATTGTCCGTAAGGTTGTTGTTGCTGCTCTGTGTGAGATTGATACCGAACTGCTGTGGATCGCCGGTATTGAAGGCGAGGTTGCCGGTGAGGTTATTCCATGCTGCATTATTCAACAGTATACCGTTGACCTGGTTGTCATACGCGGAGTTGCCGGTGAGGTTATTGTGGCCAGAATTATTGAGAATAATTCCATCGATGCTGTTATTGAACGCGAAATTGCCATTGAGGTTGTTGTAGGTACTCTGTGTGAGATTAATGCCATATTGCTGTTTTGATCCAGCAATTGTATTGTTTGCGATATTCGAGTCAAGCAGGTTCAAAGTGGAGTTTGCAAGCAGTATCCCGTTGATTCCGTTATTGTCGGCAACGTTTCCGGTAAGGTTGTTGAGGCTGGAATTATCAAGGATAATTCCTGTATTCGTGTTGTTAAATGCATAATTATCCGTGAGGTTATTGTTGCTGCTCTGTGTGAGGTTAATACCAAACTGCTGCGGGTCACCGGTGTTATAGGCCTGGTTCCCGGAGAGGTTGTTCCAGTTCGAATTTGTCAGCAGAATGCCATTGACCTGGTTGTCGTAGGCATTGTTACCCGTCAGGTCATTGTGGTCTGAATTACTGAGTATTATGCCGTTAAAACTGTTGTTGAATGCGAAATTGTCCATGAGCAGATTGTTGGAGCTCTGCCACAGGACGATACCGTTCTGTTGAGATCCGCCTGGATTTGTATTATTTGCATAATTCCCGGTGAGGTTATTCCATGACGAGCTGTCGAGTTCAATTCCATTGACCTTATTGTCGAACGCATAGTTGCCGGTAAGGGAGTTATGATTCGAATTAGTCAGGAGTATTCCCTGTAATGTATTATTATAGGCGTTATTCCCGGTGAGGTTATTGTAATCCGATGTGTCGAGAATAATTCCATTATAGGAATTGTTGAACGCGGTATTCTGTGTCAGGTTATTATGATCTGACAGGACTATGTTAAAGCCGTTCAACCCGTTTGAACTGGCATTGTTGTTGAATAACGTGTTATCTTTGGATTGGAAGAGGAATACTCCATCCTGCCCGTTATACGTTGCATTGTTGCCGGTTAGTGTATTGGTATTGGAATTTATGAGATCTATACCGTCATACAGCAGGTTGTACGAAGCATTGTTATTCGCGAGGGTGTTGTTATCACTCAAATTAAGATACATGCCCGAATACATGTTAAACGTTGCATTATTCTGCGTCAGGTTGTTATTGCCGGACAATTCGAGGTAGAACCCGTCCCCGTTCAGCGATGCGGTGTTATTGAAAAGCGTGTTGTTATCAGACTGCCAAAGTCCGAAACCGACGCTTGAAGTGCTTGGTAACAACAATCCTGTATTATTGATGGCAATGCTGTCCTGTATGGTGTTGTTATGGCTGCCATTGAGGACGAACCCGTTCAATCCGTTATAGTCTCCTACATCAGCCGTCAGGTTGTTGAAATTGCTGTTGTTCAGATAATACCCGTTCTCAAGGTTCAGGCTGGCATTGTTACCGGTGAGATTATTATAATCCGAATTCGAGAGATAGAAACCACGGAAATTAAGCATTGCCGTGTTGTTGTCCAGTTCGTTATTATTGCTCGAATTCCAGAGGCCGAACCCGACGAAATTATTGTCAAGGGCCGTACTGTTCGCTATCAGGTTGTTGGTGCTGGCGTTCAGACTGAACCCGTTCAATCCATTGTAGTCAGCAAAATCATTGGTAAGGTTGTTATAACTGCTGTGGTCAAGGAAGAATCCGTTGCCCGTATTCAGGCTTGCATTATTCGATGTCAGGTTGTTGTTGTTGGAATTATTGAGGTAGATCCCCTCGTAGGTGTTATGGAACGCAGTATTCCCGGTGAGGATATTCCACGAGGAATTTTCGAGATAGATCCCGTTCAGGTTATAATCCGCCGTATTCGTCGTCAGGTTATTCCAGGTCGATGAATTGAGGTAGATTCCTGTGATTCCATTATAGTTCGCTACATTGTCGGTCAGGTCGTTGTGGTGTGAATTGTCAACGGTGATGCCGGTATTGCTGTTATACCAGGCGTTGTTCCCGGTCAGGTCGTTGTAGCTGCTTCCCGCCCGCAAAAGGACCCCGTTCTGCTGCGAGGTCCAGGCGGTGCCGTTAGCCGAGTTGTAAGCAAGGGTGTTCCAAGTAGAGTTGTTCAGTTCAATTCCATTAACAAGGTTATCATTTGCAAAGTTACCGGTCAGGTTGTTCTGCATCGAGTCCTGGAGGTATATGCCGTCATTGGAGTTGTTGAGTGCATAATTCCCTGAAAGGTTATTCCATGTGGCACTGGTGAGATTAATACCATTAATTCCGTTCTGATTAGCGAAGTTGCCGGTGAGGTCATTGTGATGTGAATCATCAATTGTGATCCCGGTATTGCTGTTATAATTTGCTTTGTTTCCAGATAACTTATTAA
Source organism: Methanoregulaceae archaeon (assembly GCA_035543455.1). Lineage (GTDB taxonomy): Archaea > Halobacteriota > Methanomicrobia > Methanomicrobiales > Methanospirillaceae > CAIKOD01. Next base: position 3,699 of record DATKKE010000019.1, on the reverse strand, counting down.
AATTGCTGCTTTGGTTAAGCTGTATACCGAACTGCTGTGCCGGGCCGCTAGCATTATTGATGTCGAGAATATTTAAAGAGGAATTTTCTAGGAAAATACCCGTGAATGTGTTATTGTTGGCGAAATTCCCCGTCAGGTTGTTATTATTCGAATCAAGGAGCCCGATACCTACAAGACCGTTGTTGCTCGCATTGTTGGAAGTAAAGTTATTGTAATCCGATAGATCAAGCCCGATACCTACAAGACCGTTGTTGCCCGCATTGTTGGAAGTAAAGTTGTTGTAATCCGATAGGTCAAGCCCGATACCTACAAGACCGTTGTTGTTCGCGTTATTGAAATCAAAATTATTATTACTGGATTCGGAGACCACAATGCCAAGCTGGCTATTGTTGCTGGCCTCATTCCCTGTAAGGTTGTTATAGTCCGAATTAGTCTGTAAATAAATACCGGTATTCGAGTTGTTGAGAGCATAATTGCCCGAAAGGTTGTTCATGCTGGCGCTGTTGAGCCTGATACCGAACTGCTGGCCGGGACCGTTTGCATGGTTGCCCGTGAGGTTGTTATTGTCAGAATTCACGAGATAGATGCCGTTGACGGTGTTGTTGAGGGCGTAGTTCCCCGAGAGGTTGTTATAGTCCGAATTAGTCTGTAAATAAATACCGGTATTCGAGTTGTTGAGAGCATAATTGCCCGAAAGGTTGTTCATGCTGGCGCTGTTGAGCCTGATGCCGAACTGTTGCCCGGAACCATTCGCAAAATTACCAGCAAGATTGTTATTGGCCGAGTTCAGTAGATAAAAGCCGTTGATCGTATTATTAAGAGCATAATTCCCGGCCAAGTTGTTATTATTCGAATTTACCTGCAGGAAAATCCCTGTATTTGTATTATTCAGGGCATAATTCCCGGTAAGATTATTCCAGTTTGCGTTGGTCAGGTTTATTCCGTCTACTTTGTTGTAGTTGGCATAGTTACCCGTGACGTTATTCTGTTCTGAATTATTAATTAAAATCCCGTTTTTCTTGTTGTACCATGCATTGTTGCCGGTAATATTGTTTGAATCGCTGGCAAGAGTTAGATTAATTCCATTCTGCTGGGTAGTCTGGGAAGTTCCGTTTGCCGAATTGTATACCAGTTTATTAAGGGTCGAATTCTGGAGGTAGAATCCGTTTACCCCATTGTCATTTGCAAAGTTCCCGGTGAGGTTGTTATTGGAAGAATTGACAAGGGAGAAGCCGTTTACAGTGTTGTTCAGGGCATAGTTGCCCGAATAATTATTCCAGGTAGCACCGGTTAAGCTGAACCCGTTACCGTCATCGCCATTGTGAATGGCAAAATTACCGGCAACGGTGTTGTGGTGAGAGTCCGTAAGGGCGATGCCCGCAAGAGTATTATATGATGCGTTATTTCCAGAAAGTGTGTTGAAGTTGCTTCCTGTTGTAAGGTTAATGCCGAAATGCTGTGTAGAAGCCGCCGTGCCATTGGCTGAATTGCCGGAAATGCTATTCGAAGACGATCCTGTCAGGAAAATCCCTGTTAATCCATTGTCGTTGGCCAGGTTCGTGACAAGATTATTATTATTTGCATTTGTTAGGGTGATTCCTGAACCAACCCCGGCTCCGCCGTTCCTGGATGCATTGTTTGCCAGCAGGTTGTTGTAGTTTGCATTGGTCAGGTTTATTCCTGCGTTCACATTACTGTTGACTGTATTATTGAACAGGGTATTGTTGTTGCTCGATGAAATGAGTGAAATTCCATAGGTATTTCGAATAGCTGTGGTGTTGTTCACATAGTTGAATGAGCTCTGTTCGAGGAGGACACCATTATAATTATAGCTCGCATTGTTCTTTTCAACCACGTTGCCGTTACCAGAAGATCCTGACTGATACAGGTAAACACCATTGGTATTCCCACTGGCATTATTGATGGTCAGGACATTTCTGAATGAAGAGAAAAGGGCGATCCCGTTCAAGGCATTATTATTTGCCGTGTTATTGGTAAGGATATTATTATTGGACGAACCGGAGAGTTTGATTCCTGTCCCTGATGAGGTTTTCGTGTTACTGTTTGCAGTATTATTTATCAACTGGTTATTTGAGGAACTCTCAAGATCGATTCCGACATTGTTTCCATTCGCGGTATTATTAGTCACGTTGACCCAGTTTGAGGTGCTTGTAAGGGAGACGCCATTATTCGTATTATAATTGGCTGTATTGTTGGTTAGATTCATGTAGGAAGTTGAATCCAGGATAATCCCGCTATCTGAGTTATTATTTGCGAAATTGGTATCGAAAATGTTTTGAGAACTGTATAGTTTAAACCCGATTTTATTGAAATTCCCGATGTTGTTGATAAGGATATTATTATTCGCACTGGACAGGGAGTAGCCTATCCCCTGACCGTTTGTGTTGTAGCTTGCATTGTTGCCCGTCAGGATATTTCTCTGATCTCCAAGTGTGAGATAGAAACCGAACTGGTTACCGCTTGCATTGTTACCGGTAAGGTTCGTATCAGTTGATCCATCGAGATAGAACCCTATATTGTTATTATTTGCATTGTTATTTGTAAGATTGTTGTTGATGCTATTGGAGTTCAGGTAGAATCCTGAATTTGAATTTTCAGTTGCCCAGTTCCCGGTCAGATTGTTGTTCGAACTACCCGAAGTTCCCGAGAGGTAAATTCCAAATTGCTGCTGGTTCGGACCTGGTGTTCCATTTGCATAGTTTCCGGTAAGATTATTCAGGGGTGAATTGTCCAGCTGGATCCCATATTGTGTATTATCATTTGCATAATTGCCAGTCAGGTTGTTGTTCCGCACGGACAGCCCTGAAAGAAAAATACCTGAGATTGTATTATATTCTACAGTATTACCGTTCAGATTGTTGCCGGTACTTTGGTCTTCAAGATATACACCGTATTTTTGTGTACCCTGTACACCAAACATATGATTATTTGTCAGAATATTTGATACGGCAGTCTTTAAGTGTATACCATTATTGGTATTCGCATCGGCAATGTTATTAGTGAGATTATTCGAGTTTGCATTATCGAGAAAAATTCCGTCTCCTCTGTTTGCGGTTGCAAAATTACCGGTTAAATTATTCTGATCGGATAAATAGAGGTAAATTCCTGATAAGAGGTTGTTGGATGCATAATTCCCGGTCAGATTGTTATGGGCACTTCCAACATCAAGCCGAATACCATAATTTTGTGTTCCTGCAGTATTGTTTGCATGGTTGGCAGTCAGGTTGTTATATTGTGCAGCATTGAGCAGAATTCCATTACCTGCATTATTGTCTGCATTATTCAAACTCACGTTATTCAGGTCTGAATGATCGACGAAAATACCTGAATTATAGTTATAATCCACGGTGTTATTGGTGATGGTGTTATTATTGGAGGATGATAAGAGGTGAATTCCATATTGTTGTTTTAATAATGAAGGATTTGTATTTCCCGCAGTGTTATGGTCGACCGTATTATTAAGGGAATTTTCGACTCTTATCCCATCAAATCTGTTATCATTTGCCGTATTATATGATACATTATTGTCGTTGGAGGTTTGTTGAAGCCATATCCCATAATTCCCGTTACCATTTGCCTGGCTGTTGCTTACTTCGACATGTGTTGAGTTTTGGAGAACGATTCCAGTCCCGGCGCCAGTCGGAGCATTGTTATTCGACTGGACATTTGTGATATTCG
>DATKKE010000018.1:0-43022 GCA_035543455.1 Methanoregulaceae archaeon | reverse complement strand
CAAACTTTGAAAGGGTATCCTCGATAACCTGATCTGTCCTGAGATCGTATCCGGCCCCGAATGCATGGCAGGTATCGAGGCATACCCCGGTCCTTTTCCGATCTCTGACGCCTTCGAGCACGGAACTGATATCCTCGAATGTATTGCCGATTCCATTCTTTTCCCCTGCGGTATTTTCAAGAAGGAGCATGGTTCCCGGAGGAGCTGCATCAATGGCCCTGTTGATGGCACTGATCACCTTACCCCGCCCTTCCTCTGCGGTCATGCCGGGGTGATGCCCAAGATGGGTGACCAGATAGGGAATACCGAGCTGGCTGCATCTTCCGAGCTCCGCAATCAGGGTGTCTACCGACTTCTCGTAGTGCAGGGGGTTCGGTCCTGCCAGGTTCGGCAGGTACGGCATGTGGTCGACCGGAGGGAATATTCCCGCTTTATCAAGTTCTTTGCGAAATGCCGATATGTCCTCGCCATTCAGGTCTTTCCATGCCCACCCGCGTGGATTCCGAGAAAAAATCTGGAATGTGTCGCACCCGAGGGCAGCAGCCCGGTCCACTGATTTTGCAATAGATCCCGCGATAGAAACATGGACGCCGACGGTTACCATGGGGCCTGCACACCCCCGCCCGTTCCGACCGCCGGCCCGGCCAATATTACTGCATCATAATCAGCCATTCTCCTCATCTTCGGTTTACCGGATATTATTATTTATCATCTGCCAGAGCGATCCATCATCCCGTGAGGACTGTTGAACAATGCTTAAACTGTCAGGTAACAATATCGGATTCCAGACCTGGAGGCAATACATGACTTTTTCTTGAAATAATTATCAACCGGGTGCGATGCCCATTTCACCGCGAATTCACAAACGGGAAGGTATTATAGTATGGCAACAGACCTGAAAAATGACAAAAATGAGACGGCGATCATACCGAATGGCCGGAATGGCCGGATTTATCCTGTTCATACTACTTGCGTGTCTGGTTCTACCGGGCTGTGCGGACTCTAATGCAACGCCTTCGGGAACCCCGATTGGCTTGTCGGGACCGAATATCGAAGCGATCAATGCCTACAACCAGGGTGCCGACCTTGCCTCCCAGGGAAATTATTCGGGGGCTCTTCAGGAGACTGAAAAAGCGCTTTCGCTCCAGCCGAACTTTTCCCTCGCCTGGACACAGGAGGCAGGACTTCTTGTTGTTCTCGGACGCGATAATGAAGCGGTTACGGCAGCAGACAAAGCAATAGCCGGGAACCCGAATATCAGCGAAGCCTGGGCCAACAGGGCAGATGCCCTCAACAACCTCGGCCGGTATCAGGAGGCCTTACAATCGGCAAACCAGGCGATAACACTCAACCCGACGCTTAAATCCGCGCAGGACAGCAAAAAACTCGCAGAAGCGATGCTTGCCCAGGGTTCGCGGGCAACAACTGTCCCAACGACCAGGTCTCCCATCGACCCCGGAATCCCCATCGCAGGCCTGATGATTACCGGATTCCTAGTTTTGGTCAGCGGAAGGATCCGGGACTTTCCCTGATATTTTTAAAAAATACAGCAGGCTCTGCTTAATTCCTCATCTTTTCTTTGGTTTCACGTCGACAGGAGGGGTTTCACCCTCCCCCATTAGGATCTCCCTGGGGCAGGTTGACAATGCAACGAGAAACGAATGTATTTCTCTGATCTCTCACTATCCAAAGCGGAGACACCATAGCGGCACGGGGCAGAGCCCCGTGAACGTCGGAATGCTCGAATTCATTAATTTCAATGGTGTTAACAGATCGAATAATGCAATTTTTTTGCATCATCGGTTATTTTCTTCTTTTCCATGCCAGTCCTGTTTCAATCTCCGTAAGAACGGCTTCCCCAAACCCGGCAGTTGTTGCATTCCCCCCAAGGTCCGGGGTTTTTATGCCCCGGTTAATTGTCCTCCGGACCGCTTCCTCAACCCGGTCTGCGGCCTCCTGATCGCCCGCATACGTGAGCAGCATCGCAACGCTCCGGATCGCAGCCGCAGGGTTTGCTATTCCCTTACCGGCGATGTCCGGGGCACTTCCGTGGACCGGTTCGAACAGGGCCTGGTGCTCACCGATATTCGCACTCGGGAGCATGCCGAGGCCGCCGGCAAGATATGCTGCGACATCGGAAAGGATATCGCCGAACATGTTGGTCGTGACGATGATATCATACCGAGAAGGATGCTGGAGGACATCGAGGCAGAGGGCATCGATAAAACGTTCCTTCCAGGCGACCCCTTCAAGGTTTGCGGTCCTTACACAGATATCCCTGAAAAAAACATCCGATTTCAGGACGTTTGCCTTATGACCGATGGTGAGACAACGGTTCCCTGCAAGGCCGCATGCAAACCGGGCGATACGTTCACATTCGATCTTCGTCAGGACACGGAGCGTTGTGGCACGGTCCGGGCCGATCTCCTCGATCCCTGAATACAATCCTTCCAGATTTTCCCGGACAATCGTAATATCAAAACCAGGTCCGATAACTGGTCTTATATTGGCAAAAAGGTCAAGTTCCTTCCTTATCCGGACGACCACACTTCTATACTCCGGCGATGGCGGGGTTGTCACTGCGCCGAAGAGGACTGCATCAGATTCTTTTAAGAGGCCGATATCTCCTTTGCCTATCGCTTCACCCGTCCGTTCGAACCTGTCATAGCCTGCCTCGACGGGAATAAATTCCATTCCGGGACAGAAAACCTTCAGTACTTCAAGGGCGACAGGTATTACTTCATGACCGATCCCGTCCCCTTCAACGACCGCCACCTTCCGGATTATGTGTGTCATTTTGATCGCCACGCAGCTGCCAGTTGTACAACTGCCGCGTAAATCGCCGGCGGTGACGCCCCGAAATGGATGATGGAACCGGAAAGCCCGTTCACCATTGCCGGACCGATTCTCTCCGTCTGGCAACAGCGGGTGATGAACGGCTCTTTTTTCACCGTATTGAGCGGACAAATGTCGTTCAGCTGAAAGTCCTCTCCATAACATTCGCGGAAGATCCCGGCACTCGCGCGACAACCGGCAATAAGCTCCCCCCCGTGCATCGGGTCTGCGTCAAGTGTTCTGGTAAACCCCGCAGCCCTGCAGGGATGAACATCGGCATTAACGAGCCCGGTATCGGTGAGGTGATGGGAAAACATTACATCGATATTTTCGAACATCCCTGTGGCTTCGATATCACGTATTGCATAGGAGAGCGAGGGCAGGGAAGGCGGCACCAGATCGTATACATGGATTGTCAGGAATTGTGAGAGGTCAGGGTCTATGATGAAAGTGATATGCTCATCGAGCCCCCGGAAAATGGTTGCCCGCGTACCTGACTCCGTTGCCAGCCTGATAAGCCCCGCCCTGTCGTGAATGTTGACCGGGAACGTATACCAGGTTACATCGTCGGCGGGTACGATCACCTCAACCCGGTGGACCGTCCTCATCAGGCCGGTTTCTCGGAAATCTTTATGGAAACGGATGATCTCGTAACCGTGTGCCGTTTTACGCACACCATAGTCTGACAGGAAATATACCCGATCGCCACAGGGTTTCGTCTCGGCAAAACCGATTTCCTTGCATTCCCGTGGAAAAATCATAATTTACGCGACCTCCAGAGAGGGACAAGTCCCCCGGCGAGAAGGATCTCCTTCATTTTGGACGATAACGGTTTAATTTGTGTTTTTTTGTGATTGCACTCGATAAAACCCCCATCGATGTCAACAACGACATCCATGCCATCGTCGCATTCACATGTGCCCTCGATTGCAGGGAGCCCGATATTTATTGCATTCCGGAAAAAAATCCTCGCAAAGGAGGGAGCGACGACTGCCAGCACCCCTGCCTCCCTGAGCGCGATTACGGCCTGCTCACGGGATGATCCACAGCCGAAATTTTTTCCGGCGATAATTACCGATCCCCTGAGACGTTCCACGAGCCCGGGATCGTAGTCTTCAAACACATGCCCGGCCCATATCTGCCGGTCTTTGGTCCTCAGATAGCGCCCGGCGATTATCTGGTCGGTATCGATATCATCTCCGACGACCACCGCCCTTCCTTCAATCCGCAATCAGTCAACCTCCGGCACGGTAATTTCTCCTTTCAGGGCACTTGCGGCAGCCGTAGAGACCGACGACAGGTAGATTTTCCCCCCGACGCCCATGCGGTTCGTAAAATTACGGTTGGCAGTAGACAGGCAGACTTCCTCCTCACCGATTACTCCCATATGGGCCCCGAGACACGGACCGCACCCGGGTGTCCCGATGGTACATCCCGATGAAAGGATAGTCGAAAGGACTCCGGTATCCGCCGCACGCTGTAACACCCGGGCCGATGCAGGGATTACGATCGTCCTTACCATCACCTTTTTTCCCCGGACAATGGTTGCAAACCTCCTGAGATCATCATAACGGCCATTCGTACATGTCCCTACAAATACCTGATCCACCGGGGTTCCTGCGAGTTCCCGCACCGGTCTGACCCGGTCAACCCGGGGCGGAACTGCGACAACAGGTTCGATCTCCCCAAGATCGATATGAACCTCCCGGAGGTACCCGGTCGCATCCCTGACCTGGGGTACGATAAAATGACCAAAACCGGCCAGGTATTCCTGCGTGGTTCTGTCCGCGTAAAAGAGACCTGTTTTAGCCCCACTCTCAACGGAAAGATTTGAAACGGTAAGTCTTCCCTCCATGGAGAGTCCCTCTGCCCCGTCCCCGGTAAACTCCAGGGCCTGATACGTCGCCCCATCCATCCCGAGCATTCCTATAATGGTAAGGGCAAGGTCTTTTGCCTCCGATGCACCTGACAGGGATCCGGATATAACTATCCCGGTAGTCTCGGGAACCCGGAACCATGTCGTGCCCGACGCCCAGATTGCTGCCATATCTGTTGCACCTACACCTGTAGCAAAGGCCCCGAATGCCCCGAGTGTACAGGTATGGGAATCTGCTCCGACAATCACTTCCCCGGGTAGAACCTCTCCCTCGCCCATGAGCTGGTGGCAGATCCCTCCGCCGATATCAGAAAAACGTATCCCCCTGGACTTTGCAAACTCCCTGAGTTCTTTCTGGAGCAGGGCGGTGACGGTATTATTTGCCGGGACGATATGATCGAACAGGATGGACAACCTCTCAGGGTGGGCGAGGGCAGGACCGCCCATTTCCTTCCACGCTTCAAGGGTGAGGACCCCGGTACCGTCATGTACATATGCCCGGTCAACCTCTGCGTCGACATAATCGCCTGCCCTTCCCCCAAGTATATGTTCAGAGAGCGTGGTCAACCCTGATCCTCTCCTGATCTGACCATTTGTATCAACTCGAGGAGATGGTCCGGGGTAATAACCGATTTATGTTCACCCTCGGATTTCACCCGTTCCAGTACCCGGCAGATCTGCTCCTTTGTCAGGTGGTAACCGAGCGTCGATACGACGTATTCCAGGGCTTTCGAACCGGTATGCTTACCAAGGATAAATTTCCTGGTGCCTCCCACAAGCGCCGGCGGCACGTATTCGTACGTTTCGGGATCTTCAAGGATTGCAGCGATATGGATACCGCTCTCATGGGCGAAGGCATGAGAACCAACAATGGGATGGGTTGGTTCGATCATTATTCCGGATGCTTTTTCAACCAACTTTGAGAGGTTCCGGAGAGGAGTGAGATCATACCGTTCCACCCCTCCCTTCATTCGCAGCGCAACAAGCACGGATTCGAGAGGGGCGTTCCCCGCACGCTCGCCGATCCCATTAACCGTCGTATGGAGCTGGAATGCCCCGGCCTCGGCGGCAGTAATCGTATTAGCCGCAGCAAATCCCATGTCATTGTGGCAGTGGGCGCAGATTGGTACCCGGAGTGATGAGACGAGGTCCCCCATTACCTCATACATCTCGAGCGGGGTCAGGAAACCTACGGTGTCGGCAAACGAAAGGAGATGAGCTCCATGTTCCTGTCCCTCTAAAAATACCTTCTTTAAAAAACCCCGTTCTGTCCGTGAGGCGTCTTCGGCCGCGAACCTTACTTTTATCCCGTGATCATGAACGTATTCGACCACCGAAAGGGCTGAACTAAGCACCTCTTCCCTTGTTTTTCCCTTATATTTATGCCGGACATGAAGGTCAGATGTGGCGATGAATATGCTGACGAGATCGACCCCGCAGTCAATGGCAGCATCTGCATCTTCCTTCAGTGCCCGTGCAAGGCAGCAGGTCCTGGCCCCGAGTCCCATCCGGGCGACAGCGGCAACGCATCTTTTTTCTTCCGCCGAGACCACCGGGAATCCGGCCTCGATAACCTCCACTCCCACATTGTCGAGGACAGAGGCGATTTCCTGCTTCTCCTGGCAGGTAAACGACACCCCCGGGGTCTGCTCTCCGTCTCTCAGTGTTACGTCACAGATCTCAACATTCCACGGTTTCATGGTGTCTTCCCTCCGGGCAGCGGCCCTCTACAACGACGATGGTTGGCGACTCCGGCACCCGAAGCACTTCCCTGAAGCAATCGACATCGTCTGCAGGACAAATCAATGGTTTCGCCCATGACAGGTAAGGGCTGATATCAAACACTCCCTGTCCTCCTGTCATTGCCATGCATTTATTCTTCATTACGATGCAGAGAATCGGAATTTTCTTCTCGAAGACGTCTATTAGGGCAGGCAGACCTGAATGAAGGAGCGCATAATCCCCTGTAAGGGCAATTCCTGTACTTCTCGCGGCGATCCCGATCGATGACCCCATCCCGTAACTTACCTTCCCGACCGTGAAGGGGTCGTTCATGCAGAGGACACAACAACCCGCATCACACACAACGGCCAGCTTTTTCTCTTCGAGGATATTTATGACTACTAAAAACGGGCATTCCCTGCAGAACGAACGATAAAATCCCCTTGTCCTGTGAAGCTCCGGTTCTGCCTTTTCCGGATATCCTACATCGAGGTGCTCCCTGAGAAAGGGACGTCCCTCTTCGTATATGTCCTTAAACTTTTCCGGCCCTCCCGGCGGGGGATAAACGGTCGAAATCCTGGAGACCTGTCCTGGTGGCCACGTTGCCGGAATTTCCACCGGTCCTGTTATAACCCGGGTTCCCTTGATCTCGTTCAGGGTCGACTGTTCAGCCCATCTCCGCATCTGCCGGAACCGGTTCCGCGATGCCTGGACACGTCCCCGCATCGTGAAATCACGCGATACAATCGACCCTTTCCCGTCTTTTCGCTCCGGAAGACCCGGGCTCACATCTGAAAACAGCAGTTCCGGTGTCAGGCGAAGGAGACATATCCTTGAAAACTGCTCGGATGCCCGAAATGCCTCTTCAACAGCCAGGGCGGCATTCCATCGCCCCGGTTCGATTACCGGCACCTCTGCGAGCTCGCCATAATACCGCGAATCCTGTGCATTTTGCGAACCCACCGCCTCAGGGTCGTCTCCGACTACAATCACTACTCCTGACAATAATCCCTGGGTCGTGGCTTCGACGAACGGATCAGCACAGGCATTCAGACCTACATTTTTCAGTACTACCGAGGCTCTCCTCCCTGAAAGCGATTCCCCGATGGCATATTCGACGGCAACTTTTTCATTTATGACCATCTCGGCTCCGATCTGGTCCAGCAGATCTGTTACCGGATACCCGGGCACACCGTAGCACCGGTCTGCCGAATTTTTAAGCGCCCGGGCAATAACTTCTGTCCCCTGCATATTTTTTCTCCATGATTATGACCACAAATGTTGCTGAATTCAGTTTGTTATGATGCATGGTGTTCCCTGCAATACTGCTAGTATGTATATCTCCATTACTTCCTCCGATCCTTAGCCGGGTTGTCGTTTGCCGCCGAAAAGCATCAGGGCTTCTTCATAGCGGGTGTAAAACGGAATTGCGGCAACAGCCCCGATGATCCCCCGCCCGTCTTTCATGATGGTCAGGCCGGTATTCTCCACCCCGGGGAGTTTAGCCCGCCCGACTTCCCCTTGTTTCACGCTCCATGCGAAGGGCAGAAGCACTGACGGGTCAAACCCGGTATAGACCGCCATGCCGGTCTCTTCTGAAAGCGTATAACGGTCCAGCAGATCCAGGAACCGTCCTGCAAGCCGCGCAGGTTCAGTAGAGGCGAACTCAACGACAAGGCTGACGCAGTTCTTTGTCCGGTACTGTACCGGGAACAACTGGACGATCGTGTGCGAAACATAGCGGGACGAAGTATCCTCGACCGTTTTGGCGATATTATGGACGAGCGTCCAGGTTGCTCCGTCATCAGGGGTATCGGTGTCGTCCACCCCGATAAGCACCCTTTGCCTCCTCGGGAGCCAGATGGTTGATCCTGCACGTTTCCCGCCACCTGACGGGTCGTTAACGCACCGGATAATACCCTGCGCATAGGAACGACAGACTGATGCCCCGACTCCGCCCCCGCCAAGGCCGACATACGAAACCAGTACTTCATCACCGGTTACCGATACCGCTGATATCCCGGCAGGAAAACGTGAACCTTCAAGGGCGAGATCTGTCTCGCCGGGAGTTACCATATACCTCATCGTCTGCCCGATGTTGCGTATCGATCTGACAAGCGGGCTCTTGGCATAGTGCTGTTTCGCCCACATCGCTCCACCGGTGCATTCAAAAAACTCGATCAGTTCAACCTGCGTTCCGGAATCGTCAACCACTGCGATAATCTGAGGATAATGGATAATGTAGGGATCAACAATGCTCGCCATAGAGACCTGCAGCCTCCACGCCCCTGTTGCCCCACAGCACGGCCCCGAGAGCCCCAATCCGTCCCTTTCTTCCTGCCCTGTCGATAAATTTGATCCCTGCATCAGAGGCCATTTCCTCTGCATCATCGAGTTTCACGATTTCAGTCTTGACCCGGCGGCAGGCACCGTTCATGACCTTCGGGAATTCGAGTCCGCGGAAACAGGCGATTCCCGTGTCCTCCGAAAATGACATGTCTTCTACATAGTCCCGCACATAGTTCAGGAGATTGTCCACCGAACCGGGTTTCACAGCAAAATTCAATGCAGATGCCACGCAGTTGGTTGTTTTTTGGGGGACCTGGGGGTTCAGCTGGACAAGCCGCATATTGATGAATTGCACACCTTCGAGACGGCATTGTTCGCCGCATTTAAGCGCGAGGACCCAGGTCGCACCTTCGGTGCTTGTATCGGTGTCATCGATACCGACAGTAACTTTTTCATAGAGCGGTGAAAAAATCCTGACCCTGTTGATTCTTGAACCGCCCACTGACATATCCTCCTCACCCGGATATTCCACCCTCGTCACCCCGGGTGCCTGGGGCAGGCAGGCTGCGATACCAAATCCTGCACCGGCGATTCCTGCCCATGACGTGATAACCTCGTCACCCCGGACTTCCACTCCTTCAAGGGCCTGGCCGCCAATATCCTTTCCGGCGGCACCGAACTGGACCGGTGAGGATCCCACCCGGGCGATCATACTGAGGGTATTTCCCTGGACCTGTGCGGACCTGATAACGCCTTTCGCACGGAGCCGGTTCATCGCATCCCATTCGATGGGTCCCCTTGCATGACACTGTTCGATGATTTCTGCAAGGCCCGCTTTCTGGTCGACCATGACAAGAAATCCTCTTGAAAACAATGTACCATATTTTATTTTAATTTCCCCGGGTGTTCTGGCAATCATTTTATCACCGGAATTATCGTTAACAAAATAATCGGTGATATATTATTTAAGAAGATCGATCAGGGAATCTGCCGTGTTGCAAGCAAAAAAGGAGAGACAAATGAATTGAATGTGATCTGACATTCGTAACGTCAATCGGGTTTTCAGTTTATCCCCAATTTCTCAATCACGGAAAAGAGTTGTGGGTCTCCTGACATTGATCTTGATTTTTTATCTTTTTTTTCGGATTTTATTGATACTCCCCTTTTTCAGGTGAAATATTAAAATATGAGGAGAGTGATTCAGTCTGTTGGTTACAAATTTGCGGAGGAAAAAAATTGGCCATAACAGTAATATCTTCGACAACCAGGCATTCTGGGGGCTTGAATAATGAATAATCCCGATGGATATGCCGGCACTATCCTTTATGCCGATCTCACGAAGGGATCGTTGACGAAAAAGGTCTTCCCATCTAAGCTGAAACGTCAGTTTCTCGGTGGGCGGGGTATTGGGGTAAAATTGGTTAACGATATGGTCCCGGCAGATGCCGATCCCCTCGGAAAACGAAATGTAGTTGTATTTGCAGCCGGGCCGCTTACCGGTTCGGGTGTTCCGCTCGGAGCCAGGCACCAGGTCGTTTCGAAGTCCCCTATGAACGATACCCTTTGTTCTTCAGATAGCGGGGCATTCTTCGGGCGCGAACTTAAACTCTCTGGTTTTGACGCGGTAGTTATCAGCGGTAAAGCGAAAAAACCGGTTTATCTCTGGTTAAACCATGATGAAGCGGCTATTAAAGATGCCGGACCATATTGGGGGACTACCGTTAATGAAACCACACTCGCGATTCCAAAGGATCTCGGAGACAACAAGGTCAGGATAGCCTGCATTGGTCCGGCGGGTGAAAAAATGAGCCGGATGGCATGTGTCATGAGCGACCAGTTCCGGGCTGCCGGACGTGGGGGGCTTGGCGCGGTAATGGGGTCAAAAAACCTCAAAGCGATAGCGGTACGGGGAACGGGGAAGATTAATGTCGCAGAACCCGATAAACTTAAAGAAGTTATCGTTTCGGTGAGAAAGAAACTCCATGACGGCCCGGTCACCAGCCAGGGGCTTACCAATTACGGAACTGACGTCCTGATGAACCTGATCAACCAGAGCTACATCCTCCCGACCAGGAACCACCAGAGTGCATATTTTAAGCATGCAGAAAACATTTCCGGTGAAAAAATGACCGAAACAATTCTTGTGCGTAAAAAACCATGCTATGCCTGTTTTGTTGCCTGTGGACGGGGAACGAAATCCGACGGTATTGAAGGTGAGGGGCCCGAGTACGAGAATGCGTGGGCGCTCGGTGCCGATTGCGGTGTAGACGACCTTGAATGGGTTACCAGGGCCAATTATCTTTGTAACGATCTCGGACTTGATGCTATTTCGGCCGGGGTGACGGTCGCCTGTGCCATGGAAATGTCTGAACGGGGATACATCAGGGAAAAGATTGCCTGGGGTGATGGAAAAGCAGTATGCGACCTTGTAAAAAAGATGGGATACCGTGAAGATATCGGGGATGAGATGGCTGACGGTTCGTTCCGGTTCGCGGGGAAGTATGGGCATTCCGAGCTCTCCATGAGTTCCAAGAAACTTGAGCTTGCTGCCTACGATCCCCGCGGTCTTCAGGGTATGGGTCTTTGCTTTGCGACCGGTGTCCGGGGAGGAGATCACATCAACGGGTACCTCATCTCGGCCGAAGTTCTGGGAATCCCTGAAAAACTCGATCCGTTTGTCAATAACGGGAAGGCGATGTGGACAAAAGCATTCCAGGACCTGACCGCTGCGATTGACGCCGCAGGAATCTGCCTCTTCACTTCCCTTGCACCGTTGGGAGCACCCGATTATGCCGCCATGATTTCTGCGGTGACGGGAATGGGCATTGACGGGAAGGAACTCATGCAAATCGGTGAACGGATTTGGACCGTCCAGAAATTGTTCAACCTGAAAGTAGGATATACAAAGGCCGACGATACGTTGCCGACCCGTCTGCTGACCGAACCCCTGAAAGAAGGCGAGCCGGAAGGAAGGGTCTGGGGACGTGAACCTCTCCTCGATGAATACTATACGATACGGGGCTGGGATCCCCAAGGTGTCCCGACACCGGAAAAACTGAAAGAACTGGGACTTGCCTGAGTGAGGCCGGAAGAACTATCCGGTCATTCTCCGGATTTTTGCGATACCGATCATTTTTGGCGTTACCCACTAAACCCCGGACGATTGTTCCTCTCCGCAGTTCACGAAATTGCATGATCTGGCGAAACTCAAACAATCCATCATCTTATCCGGTTATCTTATCTGAATTGCACACCAAGTTTCGTGCCATTTAATGGACATAGGGGGTAACATTCAATCTGAGTCGTGGAAATCCATCAGAGCCAGGTTTTCCGTTTTATCAAAGGATATGTTTACAAAAAATATATCAGGCAATAACGAAAAGTAAAAAAAGTTCAGAGGATTTTCTGGAGTTCAAATTTATACGGCCCGAGGGTACCGCCATAGTTCCCGGCGCTGATAAGTTTTACCCCTTTTACCATACAGGCTGCCCTGATTCCTTCAGCCATTGCCTGACGTACTGCAGCTTCTGAAACACCGTCGATTACAATCTCGAATATTCCGTTCACACCGTCGGGTATCTTACTCCCCGCGACCTTTCCTTTTAGTGTCGGACAGTAGAGTTCATTCGTGCTGGCGTTCATGAATTTGTACTTTTTACTCCCGACTTTAGACCCACTCCCGACAATGCCGCCCGGGAACGACGTTATAACCCCACAGACTTCCCTGGTAGCTTCAACCGCAGCCTCGGCACCGGTAAGGGCAGCCATAGTACTGTCGGCCATGACAAAAAAATTCCCGCCCGCTACGCCCTTGACCACGCCTATCTCTTCCTCGGTAAGGAAATCTCCGCCCATGAGCGGTATCGCCCAGACATTGCGGTCTGCAACTTTCGTCTGGTACTCATATCCGTCTCCGAAGAAGTGCAGCTTCATAGGCAGTTTCTCCTCGCAGTCAGTAATGCCGTTAAATGCCGCTGTCGTCGGAGCCGTAAGGACGCATTCAGCGATCCTCTCAATCAGCTGTTCTTTTAATTTCTTCTTGCTCGGGTGTACAATAAGAATCCCAAAACCTGGTCTTCCGTCGGGTGTTCTCTGCGGAGGAACATACTGGTCGATACCTGCTTCAGCGGGACATGCAATCACCGAAGTAGCAAAGCCCGTGGCTTCCACAGCCGAACGATAGGCTAGTTCCCGTGTCGCGGCCGTGATAATCACCGATGTAACCCAGGCTGGGAATGCTTCGGCGAACGTGTTGTCAATCGTGACTCCATTAATTTCCATAGCAATACCTCGTTCACACAATGTACCTTGACATACATAGATGAAATTTTCTAAGTGGATTTTTCACATTCGGTGCCCCGAAAACCGGATAATCCGTACAAGGACGTGAGCCGCCTTCCATGGATGTTCCGAAGACAATAAAGACGTTTCATAACGCCACAGCTCCCCGGGACATCATTTGATCTCGATAGGAAACGGCGATAGAAGGTAATAAAAAAATAATCATCATTAATAAAATTCCCTGAAACATCGGGTTATACTAATTTTGACGAGGATTTTTACAATTTTACCCGAATTGTCAGTTCCCTGGTTTGTGAGGTATAAACTGCATGTTGCTATATCTTACGACCGCATATCATGAATGAACGATCAAAAACCATCATATCTCATCTTATCGGGCGATTGTACATATCATGCCCGCCAATTCTGAACCCGGATCGTATGAAATTACTTATTATGACTGAAATGCAATGCAATGGATAGGAACTTGAGGGAGATTGCAGATGCCCATGGATCAGAAACTACCTGAAGAAAAAAATTCAATGTTTTACGGAAATGGAGGGCGGTTGGCATCCCATATCATCGCTATTGCCGTTGCGCTGATTATTATTCTCGTTATCGCGGGCGGTGTAATCATCAATGATGCAGTGAAATCGCAGGCTCCAGGTCTGTCGAACATTACGAACGACAATGCCGACGACCTGTACCAGGTTTCCACCATCGATGCACTTTCATCTTCGTTATATGACGGTGTCACCTCTGTCGGTGAAATTCAGCAACATGGGGATTTTGGAAGCGGCACATTTGAAGGTCTGGACGGTGAACTAATCGCACTGGACGGAACCGTTTACCAGGCCAGGTCAGACGGAACCGTGAGAAAGGCAGACCCTGCAATGAAAATACCCTTCGCCATGGTAAAATTTTTCAGGCAGGACACATTGTTCGATATCCCAGGCGGAAAAAACCTGTCTGATACCGAACAAGACCTGAACCGGCATCTTCCCTCGGAAAATCTCATCTACGCAATAAAAGCCAGGGGCACATTTCCGGACATCACTGTCAGGGCGATACCAAAACAGGAAAAACCATATCCCCTGCTTGTAGATGCCGTCGCTCAGGAATCCATCCTCCACCTGAAAAACTCAACCGGAACTCTGGTCGGTTTTTATTTTCCCTCTTCATTTAGCGGCGTTAATGTTCCCGGATACCATTTCCATTATATTTCTGACGACCGTACAAAGGGAGGACATGTCCTGGATTTCACCGGGGCAGAGCCTGCTTTGACCATATCAGCAGACCAGGTTTCGGAAATTACCATATCCATCCCTACAACCGGGGATTTTATTAGTGCAAATCTATCAAAAGGGTCAGCATCCGGTAGTATTATCTCTATTGAAACGAAAAGCCGGTGATCCTGACCTGGAATTAAGGTCCATCCGGACTGTCGGATTTTTTCGGACGATCAAAAATGATCCGCCGTACCTTATTCGCCGAGGACCCGATGCTGATTTTTGATCCCATTGATTTATCCGTTAATTCTGGATGGCATGCCCTGGATAGATCTCTATAAAAAAGAGACCGAATGCCTATCAGGAGAAAAATCAACCATATACACAGCCGCCGGCGCCCGGTAAGGTTTGGGTAATTGGATGTTGGATCAGTAAATTACAGACCATTTTCCATGTAAGCTTCGTAAAATGGGTTTCCAGAAAATAGTCCGTATGCACCGCAACATGAGTAATACGTTGGAGGATCGTTTCAATTCAATATCCGGATTTTTCCAGGAACCTTTATGGTATTTCCAGTGTAATAGATATCATCAGGCACTTGATCATCAACGGATACCAATTCTAAAGATTATTGCGTCGAATTTTCAAAAAAAACAAATATACGGCAGTTTAGAGCGCACACAATTGTTCCCACTAAGTTATGTATAAATAATTAATTTTATGATATTTTACATTAAAGTAAGTTAATAACGGAATAAAAAATGCAGCAGACCCCTGTAGTAATTCAGAAGAGTTTATCTACATTATTTAACAACTTTTTTTATATCGATTTTATAATCGATCTAGCTGGTGCGTGAAAAAAATGGCATTTGCAGTGCATATTAACATGGAGCATTGTACCGGCTGTAACAATTGTGTGGTTGCGTGCCCGGTCGACGCATTGGAACTGCATACCGTAGATCCTGTTACAAAAGACAAGATCTACAAAGTCAAGGGTGGAAAAGCCATCATTCTTGACTTCAAGGCAGAACTATGCGCCGGCTGCGGAGTCTGCGTAAATGCGTGTCCATACGATGTTATCAGACTGGCTGGACCCTGGAATGCAGAGACAGCGAGAGTACAGTGAGTAAATGGAGTGAGGTTTAATACATGAACACAATGTTTCCTAAATTCTCCAAGAAGCGGGATGGCGTAAACTTCGTTCAGGAGCAGAAACTCCTGCAAAATACGAATACCCTTATCCTGAATGCTGAGGTCTGCACCGGATGCGGGGTTTGTGTTGAATCCTGTCCTGAAGATGCGATCGTTGAAGGTCTTGTCGGAGCAGTACGGAGAGGGGCTATCGATTACGCGGCGCCGGTCGATATTGATGAACAGAAATGTGTCTATTGCGGCGTCTGTGTCATCATGTGCCCATTCAATGCGCTTACGCTGAAGGTTGACGGAGAAGAGAGACTTCCGATAATTGAAAAAGAAGGTTTTCCGCAATATGATATGCTGGCAAAAATTGACCAGGAAAAGTGCGTGAAATGTACCATCTGCGATGAAGTCTGCCCTAGAGATGCTATCCTCAGGGATGTTCCTGCGTACGAAGGATCTGAAGCAACGGGAAAAGAACGGCAGACCGCATTGACGAGCAAGATTACCTTCAAAGTAGATGACGAAAAGTGCACAAAGTGTGGGATTTGCGGCGCAATTTGTCCTGCAATTGAAGTGATACACAAGGAGTTCACCGCTGAGACGGGCAAAGTCGAAGGTGAAGTGATCTGGGACGAAGCCCGTTGTGATGCATGCAAAGTCTGCGTCGAAATGTGCCCCGAAGAGTGCATCACCGTCGACCGTGAAATTGTAAGCGACAAGATGGCCGGGGAGGTCAATATAGACCAGAAACAGTGCTGCACCTGTACCTGGTGCTCACGGAACTGCCCAACCGAGGCCATCACCGTCGAGAAGCTTTTTGAAGGGGATATCGAATTCCATGCGGAAAAATGTCCGGGCGGATGTTCGACCTGTGTGGATATCTGTCCTGCAAATGCCATCTATCTGCCGACCCCTAAACCAGCGGCCGATATGAAGGGCCAGATCGAACCCACAATTGCTGTAAACAAGGATTATTGTATACTATGTGGTGCCTGTGTTGAAGCATGTCCGGGTGAGGATATTATTGTCCTCCAGAGGACCGGTATCAGGATGAAGGGAGAAGAAACCGACCTTTTTAGGAAGATAAAAGCGAAACTTTTCACAAAGCGCACTTCTAAGGTCAAGGAAGAGAAACCTTCGCAGGTCAACCTCAAGGTAATGGAGAAGGCGTGAGGTAACAGGCATGGCAAGAACAAAAGGATATCCTGAAGCACTCGACAACAAACTGCGCGACCGCTTTATATACGGCGAGGATTCGAATCCCGAATTCACGAAAACCGTTGAAAAAATTTCGATGACTATACCCCACATGTGTTACCAGTGTGGGACATGTACGGCTTCGTGCCCGTCGGCTCCGAGAAGTACTTACCGGATTCGGAAATTTGTCCGGAGAGCATTGCTCGGACTCGATAATGAGGCGCTCACTGACCCGGATCTCTGGCTATGCACCACATGCTATAGCTGCACCGACCGTTGCCCGCGTGATATCGCACCAACAGATGTAATAATGGCGATGAGAAATCTCGCATTCAAGCGGGATATCATTCCGGTGAACTTTTTGAAGACGGTTCAGGCAATTTATACCACCGGCCACGGCGTCCCGAACAACGATGTCAACCGGGCTGCGAGAGTCAAGCTCGGCCTCGAGGCGGAACCGCCGACCACCCACAAATACAAGGAATATATTCCAGGCATCCAGAAAATTCTGGATTATTACAAGCTCAAGGAAAATTCCGACCGCATTGTTAAGGAACGGGAGGGCTGATCATGGAAGCAAAACGCCAGTACGCATTTTATCTTGGTTGTATTGCCCCTAACAGGTACCCGGGCTCTGAGGCAGCGGCAATCAAGACGAGTAAAAAACTGGGTATCGAGCTCCTTCCCCTTGAAGGAGCAAGCTGCTGTCCCGCTCCGGGGGCATTCGGGTCCATCGACCTGAATGTCTGGTATGCGATGGCCGCCCGTAACCTCGTGCTTGCAGAAAAAATGAAGATGGATATTGCACTCCTTTGCAATGGTTGTTACAAGTCCATCTGGGAAGTCAACCACAAACTCAAGCACCACGACGAGCTGCGTGACGGTGTCAACGAGGTGTTAAAGACAATCGATATGGAATACAAAGGGACGATCAACGTCTATCATCTCGCTGAACTCATGTATGATAAGAATGTGGTGGGTGTCGACAAAGTCAGGGAGAGCGTGACAAATCCCATGAAGGGGGCACGGATCGCCGTTCACTATGGCTGCCATCTTATGAAGCCAAAGAAAGAACGCGAATTCGGAAGTGAGGAATTGATGAATACAGAATCCCCTTCATGGATAGAAGAACTGGTGGCAGCCCTCGGGGCGACGCCAGTGGAATACCGGAATAAAATGCAGTGTTGCGGGGCCGGTGGCGGGGTCCGGGGATATGATATCGTTCATGCCCTTGACATCGCAAACGAAAAGCTGATCAACCTTAAGGCAGTCGGCGTGGATGCACTGACTGACATCTGCCCGTTCTGTCAGTTGCAGTTCGACCGGGGCCAGATCGAGATCGCTGAGAAATTCGGCGTAAAATACGACCTGCCCGTGTTACATTACTGTGAATTACTCGGCCTGGCACAGGGAATGAGCCCACAGGATCTTGCACTTGACCTTCATGCGATCAGCTGCGAGCCGTTCCTGCAGAAGGTGCTGTGAGGAGGTACTGAACATGGCTGAAAGAAAAACCAAAAAAGAGACGACAACAAAGAAGGAACCAAAAGCAGCGAAACCTGCAGCACCAGCCCCTGCCAAGGCACAAGCACCGGCAGCGACCGAGACAAAGCCCAGCCGGATTGGCGTTTTTATCTGCCACTGTGGTACAAATATTGCCGGTTCGATAGATGTCCCCGCATTGCAAGCGTACTCGCAATCTCTGCCAAATGTCGCTTATGTCGACAATTACCAGTATATGTGTTCAACCCCGGGACAGGGAAAAATTGAAAAGGCAATTGAGGAGCACAAATTAACCGGCATCGTTGTCGCTGCCTGTTCACCGCGGCTTCATGAACCGACATTCCGGACTGCCACCAAGGAAGGCGGGCTGAACCCGTTCAGGTTCGAGATGGCAAACATCCGCGAACAGAATTCATGGGTCCATATGCATGATCGCGAGGGGGCCACCGAAAAGGCAAAGGATGCAGTAAGAATCGCAGTTGCGAAGGCCGCGCTCCTTCAGGACCTCTTCCCGAAGAGCGTCCCGGTCGAAAAGGCAGCGATGGTAGTCGGTGCAGGTATCGGTGGGATGCAGGCAGCGCTCGACCTTGCAAATGCAGGTATCAAGACCTACCTTATCGAGAAGGAACCCTCGATTGGCGGCCGTATGTCGCAGCTCGACAAGACATTCCCGACTCTTGACTGTTCACAGTGTATCCTGACACCGAAGATGGTGGATGTCGGAAGGAGCGAGAATATCGAGTTGATGACCTATGCCGAGGTTGAATCGGTCGAAGGTTACATCGGTAATTTTGATGTCACTATCCGGAAAAAGGCACGCGGAGTCCTCTCCATGAAGGAGGCAGAGGCGCTGGGTATTGTCGGTGGTGGCTGCAACGGTTGTGGCGATTGCGATGCGGTCTGCCCGGTTGTCCAGCCGAATACCTTTGAAATGGGAATGAAGCCCCGGAAAGCGATCTATATCAATCACCCCCAGGTCGTACCGCTCATCTACACCGTTGACAAGGATTCCTGTATCAAGTGTGAGTTGTGTGTCAAGATATGCGGTGACAAGAAGGCGATTGTCCTCGACCAGGAAGATGAATTGATCAAGGTCAAGGTCGGAACTGCGATTCTTGCAACCGGGTTTGACATCTTCCCGATCGAGAAGAAGAAAGAGTGGGGATACAAGAGATTCGACAACGTCATCACGAGCCTCGAGTTCGAACGGCTTATCTGTGCCTCGGGCCCGACCGGAGGACACCTGGTCCGCCCGAGCGACGGCAAGACGCCGCAGCGTGTTGCATTCCTCCTCTGTGCAGGATCGAGGGATAATACGGGCAACGGGATGCCCTATTGTTCGAGGTTCTGCTGCATGTATTCGCTCAAGCACGCCCACCAGATCATCGAGAAGATTCCGGGGACAATTCCGTATATATTCTACATGGATATCCGGTCCTTCGGAAAGATGTATGAGGAGTTCTATTACCGTATCCAGGATGAAGGGGCAAAATTCATCCGCGGACGTGTTTCAAACGTCCTTGAAGACCCGGTAACAAAGAACCTCTGGGTCATGGCTGACGATACGCTGCTCGACCGCCCGATGAAGCTCGAGGTCGATCTTGTTGTACTCGCTGCGGCAGTACAGCCCGGCGAACTGACACAGAAGACACGAAAACTATTCGGTGTATCCAACTCGATGGACGGATGGCTCCTCGAAGCTCACCCGAAACTGAATCCCTGCGGCACCACAACCGCCGGCGTCTTCCTCGCGGGCGTCTGCCAGGGCCCGAAGGATATTCCTGACACTGTTGCATCCGCAGAAGGAGCCGCATCGGCAGCCAGCATACCGATACATAAGGGAGAAGTCGAACTTGAGCCGTATTTCGCCCAGTGCATCGAAGAGAAGTGTGCAGGATGTGGCATGTGCGTAAATCTCTGCCCGTATACGGCCCTCGCCCTCGTGGAGAAGGAGGGCAGAAAGGTTATGCAGGTTACTGAAGCCAAGTGTAAAGGCTGCGGGACCTGCGGAGGGTTCTGTCCGGGTGGTGCTATCTGGATGCAGCACTTTGCGACACCCCAGATCGTTGCCCAGATTGATGCATTCCTTCTCGGAGGTGCAAAGTAAATGGCAGAAGAATGGAAACCAAAGATCATCGGGATCCTCTGCAACTGGTGTTCTTACGCGGGTGCGGACCTTGCAGGCGGGGGTCGTATCCAGTACCCGCCTGATGTCAGGATTGTGCGGGTCATGTGCACAGGTCGTGTCGATCCACTCTTCATCATGAAGGCATTTTCTGACGGCGCAGATGGGGTCCTGATATCGGGTTGTCACTTCGGCGACTGCCATTACCTCGAAGGTAATTACAAGGCCGCGAAGAGGATGTTCCTGGTAAAGAGTCTCCTCAAAAATATCGGCCTCGAAGACAAGAGGTTGAGAATGACCTTCGTTTCGGCGTCCGAAGGTGCCAAATGGGCAACAGTTATCGGTGATGTTGTAAAAACAGTTCGTGAACTCGGCCCAAGCCCCCTTAACGAACTGACGAAGTAAGAGGCTGTAGAGATGGCGAAGATTACCCTTAACCTTATTAGCGGCCGATCTATCCAGCAGGGAGTTGCGATGGAGGGAGGCAAAGAAAAAGACCTCTATCGCAGGGCCTGCGGGATTATTGAACTGGATACCTCCGATTTCAAAAAACTTGGCTGCTGGAAAAACACGAATGTCCGTGTTACAAGCAAGTATGGAAGCGTTATTGTCAAGGCACAGGAGACCTCGCAGGGACCCCACCCCGGTATAGGTTTTATACCGATGGGCCCATGGGCAAACCAGGTCACCAACCCGGATACGTACTCTACCGGTATGCCGACGTTTAAGGGCGTCCCGGTCGAAGTCGAAGTGGCAATGGACCAGCCGGTTCTTCTCGGTGTCGAACTCGTTCAGAAGGCCTGCAGAGGTGAGATCTGATGTCGAAAATTGTTACCGATGTCATCTGCCCGTTCTGCGGGACCCTCTGTGACGACCTTGAAGTCGAAGTGACCGATGATGGCAAGAAGATTACCGACGTATACAACGCCTGTGCAATCGGGGCTGAAAAATTCCTGCATTCGCAGGCAAAAGACCGTATAACCCGCCCTAGGTTCCAGCAGCCTGACGGGACATGGAAAGATGCCACATACGATGAGGCAGCCGAGTACACCGCACAGATACTTGCCAAGGCAAAAAAGCCCCTGATGTATGGATGGAGCTCCACAAGCTGTGAAGCCCAGAGCATGGGGCATGAAATAGCTGAATTGACCCGTGCCTGCGTCGACAATACTGCAGCAGTATGTCATGGAACAAGCCTGATCGCCATACAGGATATCGGTCTGCCCAGCTGCACACTTGGAGAAGTGAAAAACCGGGCTGATCGTATTATTTTCTGGGGCTGTAACCCTGCTCATGCGCACCCACGACACATGTCACGGTATTCAATTTTCCCCCGCGGGTTTTTTACCGTAAAAGGCCAGATGAGCAGAAAACTGATTGTTGTCGACCCGAGGGTTACCGATACTGCAAAACTTGCCGACGTCCACCTGCAAATCGAGCAGGGCAGGGACTATGAACTCCTTAATGCCTTCCGCGTTGCATTCAAAAACGAGTGGCTGCCGGACATGGTTGCCGGAATCCCAAAGGAAAAGATCCGGGAAGCGGCAGACATGATGAAAAGCGGTCGTTTCGGGATTATCTTCTTCGGAATGGGTGTAACCCAGACTATCTCGAAGAACCATAATATCGACGAGGCAATCGCCGTAACAAAGGACCTGAACGAATATACGAAGTTCTCCATCATGCCCATGCGTGGGCATTATAATGTGACCGGTTCCGGTGAGGTACTTGGATGGCAGTTCGGTTACCCGTACTCCGTCGACCTCACCCGGGGATTTCCACGGTATAACCCGGGAGATACCAGTTCTATTGACCTCCTCAACAGGGGTGAAGTGGATGCTGTATTTGTTATCGGGAGCGATCCCGGTGCCCACTTCCCAATCAGTGCAGTAAAACAGATTGCAAGAGTACCCTCTGTCTGCATTGATCCCCATATTACACCGACAAGCGGCGTCTCAAAACTCCACGTCCCGGTGGCATTTGTAGGAGTCGAAACAGACGGCAGTGCCTATCGTATGGATAACGTGCCGATCGACTGCCGGAAGGTCGTTGATCCACCTGAGGGGATGCTCACAGATGAAGAATTCCTCACCAAGGTCCGGGATCGTGTGAAACAGCTCAAAGGGAGGGCATAATATGACTGAGTATATCATCAAGAACGGACATGTTTTTGACCCCGTTCAGGGTATTAAGGGCGATGAGGCAGACATTGCCATCAAAGACGGTAAGATCGTAAAAGACAGCGAGGTCGGAAAATCGGCGAAAGTCATCGATGCCAAAGGAAAGACCGTTATGGCCGGTGCCGTTGAAATCCACGCACATATCGCAGGCCCGAAGGTGAACCTTGGCCGTATCTACCGTCCTGAGGACAAGTTGTTCACATCCACCCCGACAAAGGGCCTTGAACGGACAGGTTCCGGTAATTCCATTCCCTCCACCTTCAAGACCGGATATGAATATGCAAAAATGGGTTACACCACGGCATTCGAGGCCGCAATGCCACCTCTCTTTTCACGGCATGTCCACGAAGAGATGAGGGATACACCGATCATTGATGAAGGTGCATATCCTGTCTTCGGCAACAACTGGTTTGTCATGGAATATCTCAAGAATAAAGAGATCGAGAACACCGCCGCATATTGTGCATGGCTGCTCCGGGCTACCAAGGGATACGCAATAAAAGTCGTCAATCCCGGCGGCACAGAAGCGTGGGCATGGGGACTGAACTGCCTCTCAATCCATGACCCTGTCCCATACTTCGATATCACGCCGGCAGAGATCATCAAGGGCCTTATCGAGGCGAATGAGTTTCTTGGCCTGCCTCATTCGATGCATATTCACCCGAACAACCTCGGTAACCCGGGCTGCTACGAGACCACCCTGGATACCCTGAAACTCGCCGAAGGTTACAAGGCAAAGAACAAGTTCGGCCGTGAACAGGTCATGCACCTCACCCATACCCAATTCCACTCCTATGGTGGGGAAAACTGGGGAAATTTCGAATCCAAGTCGAAAGAAGTCATCGACTACGTGAACAAACACAAAAATATTACCATCGATACCGGAAATGTCACGCTCGATGAAACGACCACGATGACCGCCGACGGGCCGTTCGAGCACCACCTGACGGGGCTGAACCACCTGAAGTGGGCAAACGTGGACGTGGAACTTGAAACAGCGGCAGGCGTGGTGCCATATATTTACAGCCCCGATATCAAGGTCTGTGCAATCCAGTGGTCGATCGGCCTCGAACTGGCACTTATGGCAAAAGACCCGATGCGTTGTTTCATAACGACCGACCACCCGAATGCCGGCCCCTTCACCCGGTACCCGAGGATCATCAAGTGGCTGATGTCTGCGAAGGCAAGAGAGGCCCGGATCAACTCGTTCAAGAACAGTGACAAAGTTGTTTCAGCGACACACATCGCAGGAATTGATAAAGAACTCTCGCTATACGAGCTCGCCCAGATGACCCGTGCGGGGCCTGCAAAATCACTCGGGCTTTCCGGAAGGGTTGGCGGATTAAAGCCCGGCATGGACGCCGACGTTGTTGTTTATAACTTCAACCCCGATATTCCGGTAACCGATCCTGAACAGATAGAGACCGCATTCTCCAGGGCTGCATATACCTTCAAGAGTGGTGTGGAAGTTGTAGTGAACGGGGACGTGGTAAACAACGGCAACAAACGCACACTCTGGGTAGATGCGAAAGTAAAGGACAACCCCCTTGTAATGCGTGATATCAAGGAAAAATTCCTGAAGTATTACAGCATGACACAGTCGAACTATGAATCGCTCGGGCATCATTTTGTGCCGAACCCGTTCGCGATAGAGGTGGACGCAACCCAGTGAGGGAAGGTACCATGGAAACTGTAACTATTACCATGAAAAACCCGCCTGCTCTCTACCTTGAGGCAGACACGATCTCACCTGACTGGTTTGCAGGAAAAACAGCAGCCCAGATTGCAGAACTTCCCGTGTATGAAGGGAATACCCCCGGGAAGCTCGGAGATTACTTCGAAATAACCGGAAATGCAGGCCCGACAGCGACCGATACAAAGATCGTTGTCAAGGGCGATGTGAAGAAGATCAAATACCTGGGAATGAAGATGAGCGCCGGTGAACTGCTTGTCGAGGGCAGCCCTGACCAGTACGCGGGTGCCTGGATGTCGGGGGGTACGATGCTCGTAAAAGGCGATGTCGATGCATTTGCCGGAATCGGCATGAAAGGCGGAGAGCTCACCATTGAAGGGAACGCCGGTAATTATCTCGGTGCGGCATACCGTGGAGACTGGCGTGGGATGGCTGGCGGAAAGATCTTTGTCAAAGGAAATGCCGGGAGCGATGTCGGTATGTACATGAATGGCGGGGAGATCGTCATCAACGGAAACGTCGATGTGCACCTCGCCACCCATGCCGAAGGAGGGAAGATCGTCATTAAAGGCAATTCACCCGGCAAGATGGGCGGCCAGATGGTCGAGGGAGACGTTGTTATTTTCGGTACCATCGATGTAATGATGCCGGGATTCAAATATGCCGATGATGTCGAACTTGAAGTCGATGGTTCGAAGGGGTTGTTTACCCACTATATCGGGGACACTGGCGAACGCCATAAGAAAAAGAAAGGCCAGATTGTGTACGGAAACCTGTACCAGAAAATCTGACCGCTTCACCATGGAAGAGCGCACTGCAAATTCATAAAAAGTTCGAGGTAGATTAATATTAAATGCTACCTTTTTTTAAAATCTTCATACTAGTCTTTCTATTGATTCTGAAAATGTAAGTTATATTTTAATATTCCCCCATTTTTAATTATTATTTTAATAATAATATATTAAAAAATTAAAATAAAAAACACAACGCTTATATTCAGTATAATGAGTATATACCATTGTCCCATGAGGGGACGTGCAATAGTGACCAGCATTCATCAACCGTGAGCCTTAGCTCTCACACTCTTCAGTGAACGTATTGTATCGCAAGTAATGGAATTAACGGAGGAAAATTATGGCAAAATACAAAGAAACATGCGACCTCTATGACGATGAGGGTAAGCTTCTCAAGAGCAATGTATCTCTGGAAAAGATCAGCCCCCTGGTAAACCCGGGTGTCAAAAAGATCATCGATCTCACGAAGAGGACCGTCGCGTTGAACCTTGCCGGGCTCGACGATGCAATCAAGACCGGTAAAATGGGTGGAAAGGGCAACCAGATCCTCGGAAGAGGTCTCAAGGTAGATTGTGTCAAGGACGCAGATGCACTTTCAAAGGCAATCAAGGAAATGGTCTCAGTCACTGACGGCGACAACACAAAGGTCACCAAGGTCGGTGGAGGGAAAATGCTCCTTGTTGAGGTCCCAACAGCCCGTATCGAGGCAGCCGCAACGTACGATGCAGCAATCACCGCAGTCGCTGCAGCAGCAACCCAGGCTGTTCTCAAGCAGTACAAGGTCGGGATGTTTGAGGCACCCTACGTAAAGTCAGCAGTATGGGGTTCCTACCCGGTCACCATGGGTCCGGATGGCGGTGCTGTAGCATCCATCCTTAGTATCCCCCAGAACAACGAAGGTCTCGGTTACGCACTTCGTAACGTGCCGGCAAACCACGTTGCAATGATGACTCACAGGAATGCGATCCAGGCATCCGCACTCTCGTCAACCTTTGAACAGGCCGGAGAGTTCGAGATGGGAATGGCGATCGGAGAATTCGAGCGGGCGCAGCTGCTCCTGTACGCATACCAGGGTCTGAATGCAAACAACCTCCTCTACGATCTCGTTAAAAAGAACGGAAAGACCGGAACCATTGGTACCGTTGTCCAGAGCCTTGTAGAGAAGGCCATCGAGGACAAGGTCATCAAGGCAGGAAAGAAGGGCAAGAGCGGGTACATCTTCTATGATACGAAGGACCCGATGCTCTGGAATGCCTATGCCGCCGCAGGAACCCTCGCCGCAACCATGGTCAACTGTGGTGCCGGCCGGTTCGCACAGGCGGTTTCATCGACCCTGTTGTACTTCAACGATCTCCTCGAGCACGAGACAGGCCTTCCAAGTTGCGACTTCGGACGTGTCATGGGAACTGCAGTCGGGTTCTCCTTCTTCAGCCACTCCATCTACGGTGGCGGCGGCCCAGGTGTCTTCAACGGAAACCACATCGTGACCAGGCACGCAGCCGGTGTCGCGATCCCGTGCGTCGTTGCCGCCTGTGCACTTGATGCAGGAACCCAGATGTTCGGACCGGAACAGACCTCGAAGATCTACCAGGACACCTTCGGGCAGCTCGACGAATTCAAGAAGCCAATGCAGACCATCGCTAAGTCTGCGTAAATCGTCAGATTTGAATGACAGATGCCATATATCCTCAGGTCAGGATTGTTCCTGCACGTCTGCTCTATCCCGAGACAGCCCAGAAACTGTTAAACCTGCTCTATCCAATCGAAGGGATTCGCCGGATGCTCCTTAATGGACCCCGCGTTCCCGCCACCATCCCCTATGGCCCCGCGAAAGGTCTGGATAACCCGCATACGATGCGGCAGCGCATACAGGTCGGGGGAAAGGAGATTGAACTGCAGGTTCAGGTAGGCGTCATATTGCTGGAGCTGGAAAATCGCGAGATCATACCCGCAATAAAAGCGGCATGCGACGAGACATTTACCAATTTCTCGTACCAGTTCCAGGAAGGCAGGTTCATGAAGACCGAACCATCACTGGTCGACTATGCAAAGTTCGGCCCTGATGCGGATAAAAACATCATTGGAATGGCGGATCCGAAGAGCCGACAGGGCCCCGTGATCCTACAGGGAATAAAATAACTATGCCAATGGGAAGAGTTACCCAGGTTGTCGATTGCCGTGAGGCGATGGGCATGGGAAAAGGTGGTGGAATAGCGCAACGCGGCACCATATCGGAATGCCGGTACCCCGATGTCATCGTGGTCGGCATGTCACCCGGTCGCCGCCATGTCACCAAACCCGTATGCGATATTACCTCGGCACTCAGGCAGCAGGGCATAGAATACAGCATCAGTACCCTCGTACTGAACGCCGGAAGCGGTGTTCCGCCGGATGCAGGAAATATTGGCGGTGCAGTGCTTGGAGCGTACTTCGGCCTGACGGATAAGGAAATCCGGCAGATCGAACGGCACAAACTGGCAATTCTCCACCACGGAAACGTGAGGTCCCATGTCGTGGCCAAGGTGAGGTACATCCTCGAAGCATGCGACATCAGGGCAATCGTCGTCTCCCAGGCCCCTATCGATTTCGAGGACCTCGCAAAAGAGGGGGTTAAAACGGCCGTTGTTATGCCGCCCCCCGATAAAATACGAACAAAAGGGACCGTGGTCGGCATTGTAAGCGGAGTTACCAGGGGCCAGACACCCAGCCGCGAAAAGATGGCAGAAGTCATTCATGAGGTTATGAAAGTGATGAAATCATCAAAATTAAGGAGTGATTAAAAGATGGCTTATAAACCACAATATGGGCCAGGATCCACTCTTCCCGCCGAGAACCGGCGCAAGCAGATGGACCCGGACCAGAAGCTCGAGAAGATGCGCGACATCAGCGATGAGGATATCGTCCTGCTCATGGGCCACCGTGCACCAGGTGCAGCATACCCGAACGCCCACCCGCCACTCGCCGAGCAGCAGGAACCTGCCTGCCCGATCAGGAAGGTCGTGACTCCGACCGATGGAGCCAAGGCAGGAGACCGTGTCAGGTACATCCAGTTCACCGACTCGATGTGGAATGCACCCTGCCACCCGTACCAGCGCTCATATCTCGAGAGCTACCGGTTCCGCGGCATGGACCCGGGTACCCTTTCCGGCCGTCAGATTATCGAGTGCCGCGAACGTGACCTCGAAAAATATGCAAAGGAACTCGTTGCTTCCAACCTCTTCGACCCGGCCCGCACCGGTATCCGTGGCGCAACCGTGCACGGACACTCACTCCGGCTTGCAGAAGACGGCATGATGTTCGACATGCTCCAGCGCTGTGTTCTCGACAAGAAATCCGGTGTTGTCAACTACGTTAAGAACCAGATCGGCGAGCCGCTCGACAAGCCCGTGAAAGTAGGGAAGCCCAATGACGACAAGTGGCTCAAGGCACACACCACGATCTACAACTCGAATGGCAGCGTTCCCTTCCGTGACGACGCAGAGGCTGTAGAATACATCCAGCGTATCCACTCGCTGAGGACAAAATATGGCTTCATGCCAGAGGAGTGATTAAACATGGCAACAAAGAAAATCGAGAGAACCCAGAAGCTCTTCCTGAAGGCGCTCAAGACCAAGTTTGCAGAAGACCCCCAGGCAAAGGAAACCGTCTTCGCCCGCATTGGACTCAAGCAGTCTGCAAG
Organism: Methanoregulaceae archaeon; assembly: GCA_035543455.1. Taxonomy (GTDB): domain Archaea; phylum Halobacteriota; class Methanomicrobia; order Methanomicrobiales; family Methanospirillaceae; genus CAIKOD01. The sequence goes on along the minus strand of DATKKE010000018.1, from coordinate 14,479 downwards.
GAAGATGGAGTTCGTCAGGGCCGGCCAGAAAGTCGCAATGGAACGCGGTATCTCTGCATATGACCCGGTCCGCTGCCACCTAGGCGGTATCCCGCTCGGCCAGCGCCAGCTGATGTCCTACGAGGTCAGCGGAACAGGCGTCTTCGTAGAGGGCGATGACCTCCACTTCGTTAACAACGCTGCAATGCAGCAGTTTTGGGACGACATCAGGAGGACCATCATCGTAGGGCTCGACCTCGCCCACCAGACCCTCCAGAAGCGTCTCGGCAAGGAAGTCACCCCTGAGACCATCAACGAGTACCTCCACGTGCTGAACCACGCAATGCCCGGCGCAGCCGTCGTCCAGGAACACATGGTCGAGACCCACCCGGCACTTGTTGAAGACTGTTACGTCAAGGTCTTTACCGGTGACGACGAGATGGCCGACGATCTCGAGCCGCAATTCGTCTTAAACCTCGACAAGCTCTTCCCGAAGAAGAGTGCCGAGGCACTCAAGGCAGCGGTCGGCAAATCGATGTGGCAGGCTGTACACATCCCGACAACCGTCTCAAGGACCTGCGATGGCGGGACCACCTCGAGATGGTCAGCCATGCAGCTCGGCATGACCTTCATCGGTGCCTACCACATGTGCGCCGGAGAAGCAGCAGTCGCCGACCTTGCATTCGCAGCAAAGCACGCAGCCGCTATCCAGATGGCCGATATCCTCCCGGCACGGCGTGCCCGCGGACCCAACGAACCCGGTGGCCTGAAGTTCGGTCACCTGGCAGATATCATCCAGGCAGACAGGAAATACCCGAACGACCCCAACAAGGCATCCCTTGAAGTCGTCGCTGCAGGCTGTATGCTCTACGACCAGATCTGGCTCGGATCCTACATGTCCGGCGGTGTCGGGTTCACCCAGTATGCAACCGCTGCATACACCGACAACATCCTCGACGACTACACCTACTACGGCTTCGATTACGTCAAGCACAAGTATGGCGGTTCAGGGAAGGTCCCGCTGAAGCAGGATGCCGTCAATGACGTCGCATCAGAAGTCACCATGTATGGTATGGAACAGTACGAGCAGTTCCCGACTGCACTCGAGAGCCACTTCGGCGGTTCGCAGCGTGCAACCGTCCTTGCCGCTGCATCCGGAGTTACCGCTGCAATCGGTACCTTCAACGCCAACGCCGGCGTGAACGCATGGTACATGTCCATGCTCCTCCACAAGGAAGGATGGTCACGTCTCGGCTTCTACGGTTACGACCTCCAGGACCAGTGCGGTTCGGCAAACTCACTCTCGATCCGTGCGGACGAGGGCTGTGTTCACGAGCTCCGTGGAGCAAACTACCCGAACTACGCCATGAACGTAGGTCACCAGGGAGGATACGCCGCAATCGCCGGTGCAGCCCACTATGGCCGCGGCGATGCATGGTCACTCTCCCCGCTGTTCAAGATCACGTTTGCAGACCCCTCGCTGAAGTTCGACTTTGCCGAGCCACGCCGCGAATTCGCACGTGGTGCAATCCGCGACTTTATGCCCGCCGGAGAGCGCTCGCTCATTATCCCGGCCAGGTAAACGGCATCGGGGCCCCCACAATCTTTTTTTTCTTTTAACTTCTGCTGAAAGAATCCACCAAAGCTAGTTATAATCCGGATTTTTGCCCGGGCCGATATTTTCTGTCCAGAATCCTGGAAGTCGGCTTTGGAATTAATCTAAATGGCTCCTCATTTAACCGGTTTTTCAAAATATACAGATGAAAAGGGTATTATTGGAATTTTTTACCTGGATGGAGGGCTTTTTGGTGGTGAAATCTTTGGAATAAAAGAACAGTTATGACGATTGTTCCAACCAGTTTGTCCATTCCGGAAGAGATTTATTCATCATCCGGTTTCTCTTCTTTGATGCAGTCAATACCCGGGGAATAGGGCTTGATATCGATTACCGGGGTCCCGTCAATTGAATCAAGGCCCCTGACGTTCAGGGTCGTCCCGTTACGTTCTACCAGTTCCACAACACACAATCCAACCGGATTCGGCCTTTCCGGTGAGCGGGTGGCAAATACTCCATGTTCTATGCCGGTATGAGGGGGTGTTGCACGGAGTACGGTCCTGTCAGACTGGTCAAACCAGGAAAGGACAATGAGATGACGATGCTTTTCTACATCTCCCAATCCCTCGGCATAGGGATCGAAAATTTCAATCTCTGAAACCGCATCTGAAAAGCGGCCCTGGTGTGGAGCTTCTTTTCTGGTCTTGTACGGCGAGTGCACGACACCGATTGGGATGATCTCGAAGTTCATAGATAGAAGTCACCCTGGTATGGAATGAATTATTCTTTAACCAACTCCTGAACACGGGAGGACCACACCATCCGGAACCTCCTGCCCGCTTTCTTTCGCCAGACGAAATTAGGAGTGCAGGCCACGAGACTCATGTTTGAAATAACCTCTATCGTACAACACAAGACTTTAAATGATTTATGCGCATTTTTCGCATGATTGGTTAACAAATGCGGGAAGATAATCAACAACTATCCAACGACAAAACTGAAACCGATGACGATACCTCCGTGATGCATACTTGTGCATGCGGAGAACAGCACAGGTTCCATCCCGGCAGCCCGAGTCATAGGGATTAATGTACATCTCCCAAAAAATTCAGTGATACCTGTTGCTGCGGAACAGCTAATCTCTCACAAGGGAACCAGCATCGGTGCGGCCAAGGACCCCGCTGCCGTTAATCCTACCCCTTTTTGAACACATTCACTCAATTTTCTATGCCGGCGAGAAACATTCTCAATGACGATGGCCCCTGCCGGTTCCCACTTTTCCAAACGATATCTTCCGTTCAGCTAACCATGTGAATATTTAAAAAAAAGTTTATTTTTAATTGCGTTTTTCACCTTGTTCATCAGTTCCGGTGAAATTTTATCAATTTTATGAACAGATTTTGCATGTTCTGCAATCTTGGCCATCACCTCCGCTTCAGTCGCAGCGGCGGCCTTGAACCCACAATCCATACCGATATCGTTACAACAAAGGTAGGCATTTTTTACGCCGATGGAACATCATTCTACCTATATTTAAGAATTCCGGCGGTTCAACAGATATTGAGAAAAAACTATCCTTTTTACGGATAATGAGAATATATGGCCCCGGGGTTATCCCTGAAAGTACTTGTAGATAATTGCACTATCACCGACAGGTATTTTTCCGGAGAACCGGGTCTCTCTTTTCTGATTGAAACCGAAGGAAAGAAAATTCTCTTTGATACAGGTTATTCGGATCTGTTCCTGAAAAATGCACAGAAAATGAAAGAGAATTTACTTGATCTTGATTTCGTCGTTCTTTCACACGGTCACCTGGACCATACCGGCGGATTGCCCGCATTAATCCAGCATATGATAACATCGATCATTCACCAGATACCTGTCAAGGTACCGCTAATAGTCGCCCATCCCTACTGTTTTTACCCCCGACCGAGACTACCGGTTCCAAATATCGGTTCTATCCTTTCTGAAGAAGAACTCTCAAGGCATTTCACCATTACCCAATCGGCACAGCCGAAATGGCTCACCGGAAACCTTGTATTTCTTGGACAGATCGACAGAATATTTGATTTCGAAGTATCCGATCCCGAAAAACGGACCATTATCATGAAAGACGGCAGAATTGAAAAGGATCTTATGCTGGACGATTCTGCACTTGCATTTCGCACACGCCAGGGGTTAGTAATTATCACCGGATGTTCCCATGCAGGGATCTGTAATATTGCGGAGGGTGCGAGAAAGGTATGCGGGGAATATCGTATCGTCGATATAATCGGAGGCCTGCACCTTCCTGCCACGGACAGGAACCGAATGGAAAAAACAGGAGAATACCTGAAGAATCTTCATCTGACAGCACTTCATGCCAATCACTGTACGTCATTATCTGCCAAGATTATACTCGCGAAGGATTGTCCCCTGGAGGAGGTCGGTGCAGGAATTACCTTCAAATGGGATTAATCGCAATTGTGAATCAGGAGCGACAGGATTAAGATATCGAAGTGTGCGATTCCTGTTTACGTGACCATGATGAGCGCCCCTGCACCCCTCAAAGGAATCCCGGGAATACTTCGTCCGTTCAAAGAATATTTTGAGAAGAACAAGTATGGAATAGGAGACCAGGTTGTTTATTACGGTGTACCCGGTACATGCACCCCGTTCATAGAGCTGCTCGCATTTGCCGTCCGCGGACTTGGCATCGAGCAGGTGTTTGTTCCTTATTTTAAAGAGGAACTGGCGAAAAAAATCACATTTATCGACGGTGTCGGAATGCAGGTTTCAACTGACCGGGCGGACCTTATTCCCCGTGCCCAGATCATTATGGGAGGGCTGGCAATGCCAGGGATTCCGGTAACGGTGGAGGATGCAAAATCTGTGATTGCCATTCATCAGGACTCTGCGATTATAGGAATCTGTTTCATGAATATGTTCGAGAGAGCCGACTGGATGAGGGAGATTACTTTCGAACTCCTCATTGATGCGACGATCGACCCGGTGACGGTGTCAATCCAGACGACGAAATTACCATAGTCTCTCATTTTTCGTTGTATGACAAGATCACGGAAAACAGAAACCAGGTAGAAGCAAGAATGTTCGGCTGACCGATATTCCCCGGAGGGGGTCTTGTTCATGCGAAACCCGAGTTCCATAAAATAACGGCGAGGTGTGGACTAGTCATCAATCGGGATGTAAATGGCTGACAAGGTCCGCTTAAAGCGTGAAATTGGACTTTTTGGTGCTTCCGCACTCGGAATTGGTGCGATAGTCGGGTCCGGTATCTTTATCGTAACCGGGATTGTGGCAGGTCTGGCCGGACCGGCAATGATCCTCTCGATTTTAATCGCCGGTGCTATCGCGGTTTTTTCTGCTATGAGTGTCGCCGAACTCTCCGCTTATCTTCCGGAAGAAGGAGGGACATACTCATTCGCGCGGAAACTTATCTCTCCCTTTACCGGCTATATTGCCGGATGGATATGGGTATTTTCTAATATATTTGTCGGAGCAGCCGTTTCACTGGGTTTTGCCCAGTATTTTGTCACGATTTTTCCTGCAATACCGGTCAAAGTGATTGCAGTAATTGTCTGCTTTTCATTCCTTTTAATCAATTATTTCGGGGTCAGAGAGTCCACACTGATCAACAATGTCCTGGTGATATTCAAAGTTCTTATCCTGCTATTTTTCATTGCATTTGCACTTGGCTATTTCAAGATCAGTAATTTTACTCCGTTTGCTCCCGCCGGCCCGACAGGCATTCTCATGGGGGCTGCACTCATTTTCTTTGCATACACCGGATTTGCCCGCGTCACGATCATGGCAGAGGAGGTGAAGGACCCGGAAAATACCATTCCCCGATCAATTTATGTCGCACTCGGTGTTTCTACTCTTCTCTATATCTTTGTCGGATTAATGGCCACTGGACTGGTGGGCACTGCCGTTCTTTCCCACTCAACGTCACCTCTTGCAAAAGCCATAAGTATCACAGGAAGTCCGTTGGCTACACTCATTATTTCAATCGGTGCCATGATTGCCACGGCAAGCGTTCTCCTGACTACTATCATGGGGGTTTCGAGGATCGTGTTTGCAATGGGAAGAAGCGATGACCTCCCTGCATTCGCAGGCCGGTTGCATCCACGTTTTTCTACGCCGCATTATGCTATCTGTATGACCGGGGCATGCATGATCGCAGCGATTCTGCTGGCTGATCTTACCCTCGTGGTAGGGGTGAGCACATTCGCGATGCTTGTCTATTATCTCATCGCCAATATCGCTGCGATGAAAATCCCCTCCGGGATCAGACGTTATCCTGCAATTATTCCGTTCATCGGGGGGGATAACCTGCATCAGCCTTATGATCTTCCTTGGGCAGACCGCCTGGTTTGTCGGGGTGATCGGAGTCGGAACGGGAATCGGATTGTATGTACTCATAAATTGTAAAAAATTTCAGAAAATATCCCCTGATAACCAGATTTGATATTCCGTTCAGGATACAATTGAAATCAGGAAACCCCGGAAGGGTACCGATTTCTAATGCTTTTGTGTGGATTATCGAGTGCTGGTGCGTTAATCCGCGAGGGGTTCGTGCTCACCTGCGTGATCAAATGTTTTACAGGTTAAATCCTTCCTTCCAGCGGACTCTTCCGGGATATTTGTACGTATGATTCAATATGTTTATTTAGTTTTGCTCATATGAGTAATAATGGCACATAACCATAGTGTGCTCCTGGAAGAAAAAAATGCAAAAATGTAATGGAACCAAATCTTATCATACCTGTTGCCGGAAAGCGGACGATAATCAGGGAAAATGTATAAATAATGACAACCCATCCGGCTCGTGTATCGGTGAAAATCCTGACGCCCCCTGCGGATGTGGTAACGGACACACCTTTGTTGATGGCCACTGTAACTGCAGATGACTAAAAAAAGAAAGGAATTTAGTTTTAAATAATCCCGGATACAGAATGAATTGCAATTTCTTCAGGATTGGTATAGTGAAAAAATATGAGAATAGGAATTTCCCAAAATATTGCTGACTAAAATGCTGAAAATAATTCTTTCCGTGGGCAGATCAGTGGAGCGTTGCCCTCAAACAATAATTGATTATTCATACTAGTACATCGAACCAATGATCAGAAACCTATCGACGGGATCTTAAATGGATAATAATCCTGTAATTGCAGAGGAACCATGTCATCGCCGTGGCAGACCCCGGATCCATAGAGTGATTACTGGCAGCCCTGAATCACGGTGCTACCAGCCGCGGTGCTGCCCGGACAATGCGGAGGCGATGATATCGCTTCATCCCGAGGAGATAGAACTGATTCGCCTTATAGATATTGAAGGGCTGGAACAGGAAGAGGCAGCGGTGCGAATGGGGGTTTCACGTAAGACGGCATGGCGGGATCTCCAGGGGGCCAGGGCAAAAATAGCTGATGCACTTGTCAATGGAAAGGGAATAGAAATTGCAGGATGCCCAAGAGCTGCCGAAGGTCAATGCCCTTGTAAATGCAATAAAAATATCCGCACGGCCGGACAGGATACCGGGTAGATCTTCCGCCCGGACCGGTATCATCAGATTATTTTTAATAATTATGCGCATATGAGTGATTAGGATCCACCAAATGGATCGAAGGTGATGGGTATGACTGACGAACCGATGAAAATCCCTATAGATTATGCAGAGTCATCTGAAATACTAAAAAATGCCCTTAAAATAACCGGGTCCCCGGTTGCTTTAAAATTTGCTGCAACGAAGGACGATATTCCTGCCGGAATTGAGGAGATTGAAAAGACCGTACGTCATTGTTCCATGGTGAACCTGGCACGGAGAGAGGGGAGGGTATTTTTTGCCACCGGCCCGAAACATGAATGCAATGGCGGTGCGTGGGCACTTGGACTCCGGGAAAAAACCCATACTCTCATAACCGGGGAATTCTATTTCAGACTTGGAAAATTTAACAGCGCTCCGGCATGCAAAAGGACTATCGAGGCAATACCCCACCTGCAGACCGGAGAGACGTACGCAACGGTGTATGCACCCCTCGAAAAGGTTCCATTTACTCCCCATGTCATTTTCATTGTCGCAGCACCGTGGAGCATGCTGAAACTTGCCCAGGCATCCCTTTTCAAGATCGGTGGCAGAATTAACGCAGAATTTTCAGGAATCCAATCGGTCTGCTCTGACGCCACTGCACAGACGTTCCTTACCGGAAGGCCGAATTTCTCACTTGGGTGTGACGGTTCGAGAAAATTTTCAGGCATCGCAGATGAAGAGATGGTGATGGGTATGCCTTCCGAGCTCCTGCCCGAAATCTGTGCAGCGCTTAAAATTATCACCGCTGCACCGGGATCTAAGAAATAAAATTTTTCACGGAGGCCCGGCTATCGATCCGAACCATTTTTTTTATCAGCAATAAAAATTATTTATGCTCATATGTGTAAATATTGTATACAAGGACGTGATCCTCATGCCTGATTTTGATGGTACAGGCCCCCTTCACCGGGGGAGAGTGATTGGGAGGGGCCTGGGGCCCTGCAATAAAGACGCTCCCTGCAGCACATGTAAAAGACAACCAACTAAGGAAACCTCTTCGGACAGCCCGGCGGGGAACAACCCGAAACAGTGAAAACGCCATGACTTCTCCGCTTGTCACTATCAAAGATCTCTGCATGGACTACGATGGGAACAGGGTCCTGGATGGCATTTCTTTTGAGATCCCCGAGGGGGAGATCATCGGAATTATAGGCAGGAGCGGTGCCGGGAAAAGTGTGTTGATGCATCTCCTGCGGGGTGTCGAAGACCCGCCGACCAGTGGTTCTGTTATTTACCACGTCTCGGCCTGCCCGGAATGTGATTTTATCGATGTCCAGAGCCGCTCCGGAAATCCATGCCCGTTTTGTGGCGGAAAACTCGTCGCAACAGATGTTGATCTCTGGGATCAGGAGAGCGACGGTTTGAAATCCCGTGTAATGCACCGCACTGCCATCATGTTTCAGCGAACCTTTGCGCTGTACGGCGATGACCGCGTTATCGATAATGTCCTTCATGCACTGGACGATATCGATTACCCTCAGGAAAAAGCGATCAGCCGGGCTGCAGATCTGATTGATCAGGTCCGTCTCTCCCACCGGATGATGCATATTGCCCGCGATCTTTCAGGAGGGGAAAAACAGAGGGTCGTTCTTGCCCGTCAGCTTGCAAAGAACCCTGCAATGTTATTTGCCGATGAGCCTACCGGAACTCTCGACCAGGAGACAGCAAAAATTGTCCACCGGATGCTAACAGAATCGGCAAAAACAAACAATATGGGTATCGTCGTCACTTCGCATTTTCCCCATGTGATCGAAGACATGGCCAGCAGGGCCATACTGCTTGTAAATGGAAAAATTGCAGAAATCGGCCCACCATCCGACGTGATCAAGTCATTTACCAGGGATTACGAGAACAGTGATGAAATTGAAATTCCTGAACCAGGGGAGACTATTCTCTCTGCCAGGGACGTGTGCAAACGTTATATGTCAGTCGACAGGGGCGTCGTCAGGGCGGTAAACACAATGACATTCGACGTCTCAAGAAAAGAAATATTCGGAATTATCGGGAAGAGTGGGGCAGGAAAAACTACTATTTCAAGGATTATTTCCGGAATCATCGAGCCCACCAGCGGTGAAATGAATATCAGAATTGGAGATTCCTGGATTGATATGACAAAACCCGGTATCGACCAACGGGGACGCGCAAAAGAATACATAGGGCTTCTCCATCAGGAATATGATCTGTATCCGCACCGGACCGTCATCGATAACCTGTCGGATTCGATAGGTCTCGAATTCCCCAAGGAACTGGCGGTACGTAAGGCAATCATAACCCTTGGTATGGCCGGTTTCCCGGAAACGAAAGCGAAAGAAATACTTCCGAGGTATCCCGGAGAGTTGTCAGACGGTGAACGGCACAGGGTTGCCCTGGCCCAGGTCCTGATAAAAGAACCGAGAATCGTTGTCCTTGATGAACCCACGGGGACCATGGATCCCATTACAAAAATGGATGTAAAACACTCGATTCTCCATGCACGTGACGAGATGGATGAGACATTCATCGTCGTTTCCCATGACCTCGAATTCGTGAGGGACGTATGCGACCGGGTGGCACTGGTAAGAGGAGGAAGAATTATAAAAATCGGTCCTGCACGGGATATCCTTTCGCAGGAACCGGGAGATGAACAACCGGCATAAATGAAGATCCCGGTATTCCTTCTGTAATTTCCCCTTTACACCCGAAAGAATACAATTATCTCTTAAGAATTTCCAAATTCGTTCAATGAAAACCCCCTTCCATATTATGTTGATCCCCACGCTGGGCTGTCCTTCCCATTGCAGTTACTGCTGGAGCTCGGAAGAGGGTTCCCCGGTTATGAACATACAGACCGTTAAAGAGACGGTGGAATGGCTTAAAAATTTCCGGAACGATCCGGTTACGGTCACCTTCCACGGTGGTGAACCGCTTCTCGCAGGAACCGAATTTTATCGCCAGGCATTACCGCTTCTTTCCGAAGGATTAAACCATATAAAACCGTCGTTTGCCATGCAGACCAATCTCTGGCTGATGACTCCGGAGACAGCCGATATTCTCGCCGCTTATAATGTTCCCCTGGGTTCTTCGATTGACGGCCCGAAAGAGATTAACGACCTGCAGAGGGGAGCTGGGTATTTTGATAAAACAATGAATGGCTACCGGATCGCGAGAGAACACGGCGTTCTGGTAAGATTCATCTGCACGTTCACCCGGACTTCGGTTGCCTCAAGAGAAGAAATTTTTGATTTTTTTCACCAGAACGGGTTTGTCATGAAGCTGCACCCGGCGTTACCATCGCTCCGGAATAAGGAACCGGAAAGCTGGGCACTCAACCCCGATATATATGGGGAGTTGCTCGTATTTTTGCTCGATAAATCTCTCGAACACATCGATGATATGGATATCATGAATATCAATGACCTTGTACGATGTGTTTTCACAAGAAGGGGAAACGTCTGCACGTTTGCCGATTGCATGGGCAATACGTTTGCGATAGGCCCGGATGGTACTATATATCCCTGTTACCGTTTTGTGGGTATGGATGAATATGTGATGGGACATGTATCGAATCATCCGACTGCTGAAGAGCTGGCACGGACAGACGCAGGGAAAATGATGCAGGAATACAAGGAATTTGTGGACTGCACCTGCAAGGACTGCACCCATATCAGATACTGCAGGGGGGGTTGCCCCTATAATGCAATTGCACCCTCAAAAGGAAAAATCAAAGGGGTCGACCCCCATTGTGTAGCGTATAAACGGATATTTGACGAGATCAGCGATCGCCTCGATAAGGAAATGTTTGGATCCTCTTCACTTGAACGGGTTATATATCAGGCAGGGAAAGAAAAGACTTCCAGCCCGCCGATCAGTGCATTAATTAAAAAAATTGTGCTCCAATGAGGTTTTTTATTCCTTTTGTCTTATTTTTATCGTGATCTCTCTCCGGAGAGCGCTGAATAAGGTTTATAACCCGATCTCCTTACACAAATAAAGTTTAATTAAGGAAAAATTACCTTCATAAAAACAGTTGCAACGCCTTTATTTTACCGATCTGGCGAAATAACGGCTTAAAACAGCCAAATCGTTTCGAAACCTTTAATTAAGTTCTAATCAAGCTGATAATTGAACCACAAAGGGTTTGTACTCGATGTGAGTCGCAATGCAGCATGAACACTCTCGTGCACTATTCAGCACGCAGGGAGGAGGCTAAATGGACAACATTGTATTTAGCATTGGAATTACTGCACTGGCAGGAGCACTTGCCACGGTAGCCGGTGCTGCGGAAGATGTTGAATCTGATATCGGGTCCCAGGGAGATCCGAACTCACAGGTTCAGCTCGCTCCGCAGATGGGTTACATTCATCGGATTTTTAACAAGGCAATTGCTGGTGAACCACCTGCCTGGGGTCTCTGGATCGCTTTGGGTGCCGGGATTGCATGGGCCTTTATGGCTATGCAGGTAAACCCGATCCTCGCGATCGTCCTCGGGTGTGCGTTAGCCACATTCGTCCAGGGCATTTACTCAACCACTGCTTATCTGGGGAGGACGGCAAGTCTTTCCAAGTTTGGACAGCCGGTGTTTATCGACATCCTGAAGTCGATGACTACCGTGAGCATGGCACATGCATTCGTCGCCATATTCGCGACCGTTACGATGTGTCACCTTATGAACACGGCACTCGGCCACCCGTTCCCACTGCCACTTCTCGGCCTGGTGTGGGGGATTGCGCTCGGTGCAGCAGGTTCAGCAACAGGAAACCCGTTCTACGGTAAAGAACGCCAGTACCAGAACCAGAAGTTCGGTGCCGGCGTGCCTATCGCTGCATCGGGTAATATCGTCCGCTATGCCGAGGCAGGCGAACGGAATTCACTTGACAACGGATTCTTCACCGCAAAACTCGGTGGCCCGGCATCGGGTGTATGTTTCGGACTGATTGTATTCCTCGAGCTCTGGCGAACCGTCCTCTTTGAGAAGGTCGGAGCCGGCTGGGGAGCAATCGTAGTCGGTATCATTATCATCCTGATCTTCACCGTGATGGCCCGGTACGTAGAGGTCTGGGCACGGAAGAATTACGGACCGTATACCAAGCCTGAGGAGGCATCCTCATGACCTCGATCGCGGCGAAACCCGCATCAGGGTCCGTAAAAATTGAGCCCATCCCGGCTCTGGTTTCTCTGGTTATCTTCGTGGTTATCTTCGGATTGATGTATTTCTACGGATCAGCGATTCCCGGCGGGATGATGGCGTTAGTGGGCATCGTCATCGGTGGCCTGCTCATCGGGTTCGGAGTCCACTTTGTCCCGGTCGGTGGTGCACCTGCAGCAATGGGCCAGGCACCCGGTATTGCAACCGGTGTGGCCATGCTTGCCGCCGGTGGCGGCCTTGCAGGTCTCTTCGGCGGTGCGTGGGCAGCATCGCAGGGTCCTGTGATCGCTGTGATCACCGGCGCAATCGGCGGCGGCCTGATGCTTGCGATCACCTGTTTCATGGTAAATTTCATCTACGTCTATGGCATGGGTATTCCCGCTGCCTCCGGAAAGGTCAAAAATGACCCGATTACCGGTGATTCACAGCCTGAATACAAATCCCAGGGTACTGAAGGTCATGGACTTCCATTCGTCTCCTTCGTCGGTGGCGTTATCGGTGGAATCCTTGGCGGGGCTGGCGGGACATTGATCTATATCATGCTCCTTAACGTATACACATCAACCCTGCCCGGTATGATGAAGGCAACGGCAGGACAGATCAGTTCGGTAGCCGTATCTCTTGCAGGCATTTTTGCCGTAGGCATGTTCCTTATTATTGCAGTGCTTGCAGCGTACAACATCACCGGTACTATCGAAGGACCGCATGACCCGAAATTCAAGAGGTTCCCCCGGGACATAATTGCATCGGCAGTGGCAGCGGCCGTCTGTGGAATTCTTGCAATTATGCTCGTAGTGGTATGAGGTGTGAAAATGACGGTAAAAGTTGAAGTTATCGAAGGTGGCGTTCCCCACCAGAAGATCCTCATCGCCGGACTGGTGCTCGCATTGATCGGGCTCTATCTCTCATACCTGAACGTGATCGCCGGGACCCAGATATTTGCGTTCTTCGGCGGTCTCGCTGCAATCGCAGCCCTGATATGGGGCAGCCACACCATCAAGGTCCTTGCAAGCTACGGTATCGGTACAGGCGTTCCATCCCTCGGGATGATTGCCTTTGGTTCCGGCGTGATTGCATACCTGTTCGCTTCAAAATTTGGCATCTGGGCCCCGATCGTTGCAATAATCATTGCTGCGATTGTAGGACTTATCCTCGGATACCTTGCGAATGATGTGGTATCGATGCACATCCCGGTAATGATCAAGTCTCTGACCGAGCTTGCAGTTGTGGGTGCACTGACATTAATGGGATATTCAGCCCTCATGACCGGCTCGTTCACGTTCTCGACCCTAACGTCTGGTTCAATGAAGGTTCTTGGCATGACGATGCCATCTTACCAGAATTCGTTCATAGGCGGAGCACTTATTGCCACGCTTTTCCTGCTTAGTGCCATTGCGATCCAGCACCCGTTCAATGCATGTCTGGGACCCGGGTGGAAACAGGACCGCATGCTCATGCTTACTGCGGAATGCGGATTCCTGACGATGATGATAGCAGCAATAATGTCACTGGCATTGATCAGCACCGGCGCAGCATTACTTTCATTCATCATCGGACTAATCGGCTGGTATTATACCTATACGAAGTACATCGTCCTCGCCAAGAGGGATGCTGCGTCATGGCTTGATACGAAACCAATTCCAGAACTGGAGGGACACTGAAATGTATATCCAGGTACTTCCGGAATATGGACTTGTTGCCGACCCGATGATCGGGATTGTCACAACGGCCGGAGAATCACTCTCTCCAATACTGGAAAAGGTCGAACTGCTCGATGCAGTTTCGGATGACCTCGTGAACATGCTTTCCGGACAGGGTAATTTCCTTGCTTCATTCCCGGGAAGGGAGAAATCCCTTGTCGTGGCGGGAGGTATAACCGCGTTCTTCTACGGACTGGCTGTAGGTCTGCTGATAGCAGGAATTCTGGTGTTCCATCTGATTTGAGGTGAAAAAAATGGCAGAAAAGAAATCACCGGCAAGCGGATGGCCGATTGCCAAGGGAGACTTCCATTCAGGGGACGCAAACAGCCCGGTCGCCGTCGTGACCATGGGGTCACACCTCGACGAGCAGGGCATCTGCGATGCAGGCGCTGCACTCTGCGGTTCCTGCAAGACGGAAAACCTCGGTCTCGAGAAGGTCATTGCAAACATCATCTCCAACCCGAACATCAGGTTCATGCTCTGTTGCGGGACCGAAGTGAAAGGTCACCTGTCCGGCCAGACCATGAAGGCA